>NZ_JAMSKZ010000015.1:0-77644 GCF_023806725.1 Lactiplantibacillus sp. C232 | reverse complement strand
AAAACTTTATTTATCGAATTCAAATTGAGTTCAAAATCAAAATCGAAAAAAAGAACCCAATTCGTAAATGAATTGGATTCTAAATATAACTTCATCAACACCGGTTGACAGAGACCCGTAATTTTTGAAGATTGATGTTTACTCAGAAAAAGGAGTGCTCGGCTGATGGTAGCATTTTGGGGCTGACTGAGTTAGTTTAGTGTTCATCAAGTACAGGTGATTACTGGTCAGTTTTGACACGACTGCCAACCCCGCTTATACTAAAATGTGAAGTGAGGGATTGCAGTTGAAAAACCATGAAGTATTAGACTTAATTCAAGAAATAACACGTAATGATGGGACCTCATACATGGAGATCGGAAACATGTTGATGAATGGCCGCGCTGAGTTAGCAGCTGAACGTGGTTTTATTAAGCAAGTGCGGATATTACAACTAAACATTCCGCATTCCACGCATGTTGCCAAGTATGAGCAATATATTAATGAAACATTTACGATTCCCGATGAAACGATGGATCATTGGGAAGAATGGACAAAAACACCTGACATCCAAGCTGAGGTCGATCTGATTTTGAAAGAAAATCATATTGGCTAAAAGCTGTTAGCCAAAGTCTAGCGCAGGAGTGTGAGTTTATCAAACGGCGGTTGTTTTTTAGTAGGCGTTGGCTCAAAAGTTGAACTTTCAGAATGTCAATTCTCTAAGCTCAGCTTTTTTGTTTGGATCATGTAATTGACTGATTGTGGTGATTTAATTGCGGGTGCGTGGTGGAGGAAAATAACTTACAAACGCTAGTATCAGTGTTATTATCAATAAGCATGTTTAAGGAGGCTCGTTATTAAATGAAGAATGGGGCATTGCTACAATTTATTCAAAGTCATTTCCAGACCCGTTTTCGTTTTCGTAACGCGTTTGAGACCCAATTGACTGTTCAGATTTTAAGTCGATTAATTGGCGAACATCCGGAAAGTTTGTTATTGACTCGGCGAGATGTTGAAGCGTTGGCAGGCTGCTCATTGGACGCGCCGGCACTACAGCGAGAATATTTTCCGCAGCGTGCGATGACACTGTTAGAAACGGCGTTAGATGAGCTGGTTACGTTAAGTGTTATCATACACCAGGATCAGGGCAGGACCCGTTATCCCTTATTTCGGAGCGTACAGCTTGATCAAGTGTGTCAACGAATTGTGTTTAACTTGAACCTGGACGTGTTGCCACAATTAACGGACTGGTCACGGGAATTACAACAAGAACAGGAGCGATTTTAAGTGACAAAGAGTGTGATTGAAACCTTACAGGACCATCGAACGCGGCGACAATTTACCACTGAACCAATTAGTGATGCGCAATTCGCGCAAATCATCACAACGGCACAACAAATGCCGACTAGCCAATATTTACAGGCATACAGTTTGATTGAGATCACTCAGCCTGCACTACGGCAACAATTGGCCACGATTACGACGATGCCAACGGTTGGTGAAAACGGCCGTTTATTAGTTGTGGTTGCGGACCAACATCGCAACGTCAAGCTAGCACCGGGTGCAACGACGCGCCGGGCACTGAGTGAATTTGACCGCTTTGCTGGTAGTATTGAAGATGCCACGCTGATTACAGCGGCGATGGTGATGGTCGCTGAAAGCATGGGTCTTGGTAGCGTTGTACTTGGATCAATTAACAACGACACGCAGGCGGTGATTGACGCACTGCACTTGCCGGACTTGACGTTACCCGTCTTTGGGTTGCAGTTAGGACACCCAGCGGATGTTCCTGAAAAGAAACCTCGATTAGGGTTGCCCGCTGTGTTGTTTCAAGATACCTATGCTGAGCCTGCGAGTTATCAGGCGGAGTTAGACCGGTTTGATGGCGTTTTGAATCAGTATTATCAACATCGGAGTAGTCACGCCCGTACGGAACACTTAGCGCACATGACGCAGGAAGCGACCCACTCAGCGGCCAAACGGCGAGAGTTTTTGACAATCGCTAGGCAGCAGGGCTTTTTGCCGGAATTAGACCAATAATCGTTACCATAACACTAATAATTAGAATGGCTGAACGAAAAATAACCGTTAATGTAACGCTCCCATGTCGCTATTAGCTGACATGGGAGATTTTTTGGTACCTGGGAGGACGAATCTTAACATTAAAATAAGATTAAATATTGTTATTTTTACTAATTATAATATAATTAATTCTGAGACGATGTTTACTAAGCAGGCCCGGGCTGCGTTGCAGATTCGAGTGAAAGCTGAGTCGATCCTTATTCTGATGTGTGATAGTAACATTGTTGCAAGGCTTGAAAGGGGCGGATAATGTGATCAATGCCAACTTCAGAAAACTCGTCTTAGGGCGAGCAGTGGGTAACGCTGGTGACAGCATCTACATGATTGCCATGAACTGGTTCATTCTCCAATTGACCAACAGTGCGTTGTGGATCGGCATCATGAATGTGGCTATTGTTTTACCGGGCGTGTTGTTGTTTCTGTTTGGTGACAGTATCGACCGACATTCTAAACGCCGATTATTAGTCGCGGTTGAATTTTCACAGTTAGTGATCGTGGTCATGCTAATTGGATTAGTTGCGTTACATATTAAGTTGCCAGGTATCTATGTCGGGCTGGTATTCGTCGCGGCCCTTTTTGGATCACTAGCTTATCCGATTCAAGATACATTAGTACCGCTGCTCGTTGAGCCAGACCAGCTAGTTCAAGCACAAGCGGACATGTCAATTGCCTACAAGGGAACGGATTACGTGTTCAACGCGCTGTCTGGATTTTTGATCAGCCTCTGCTCAGTGCTCGGTGTTTTAATCATGGATGCAGCCACGTTTGTCGTTACCGTTGCCACTTTTAGGCGGATCAAACTCGCTGAACCCCGTCAGCAACACACGCGGGAAAAGTCCTTGTATCTCAACCAGATTTTGGTTGGTTTCAAAATTATCAGCACTGATCCGCTGCTGCGTTTATTGACGTTTGCGAGCGTCGTCATGAATTTCTTCTTTGGCGGTTTGAATACGTACGTCGTTTTATTTGGGCGGCATTTCGGTGGCTCGATCTACTACGGTATTTTGGAGTCGATGTCAGCCGTTGGAATATTATTAGGGATGACGGTAGTCTACCGACAGTTAAAAAAGTTGACCGTTCGGCAGTCTTACCTCATCGGCAACTTTGGGCGTGCGTTATTCATGATCTTGACAGTAGTGTCGTACAACCAGTTCTGGCTGTTTGCCATCATTTACTTACTGAGCTTTGTCTTTCAAGGACTGACGCAAGTATTTGAGACACCGATGATTCAAGCGACGGTCGGTTCAGACCAACTCGGGAAGGTAATGACCTGCTTTTATACGCTGGTTTCCGTGACCCTACCGCTGGGTTCGCTAGCGTTTTCTTTCCTAGCTGACCGCTTTGATTTACGGCTATTCTTATTACTATTTGCCCTCTTTTATGCCGGCATATTCCTGCTATTTCTAGCCAGTCACGCCTTCAAAAAAGTAGACGAACTACAATTATCATAAACCCCACGCGATATTCATTAATCTGTCATCAATCATGATTAAAACGTGCCGATTAGGTGGATTTCTGTTCGTCAGCAATGATCGTCCTATTCCGACCTCCGGGGCTGGGTGACAATTGCTGGAACGTAAGCCGACATCGATTTGAGCTAACGCCCAACCCGCGTCATCTCAAATACGAGTCTTATTCTAAGCCGGAAGGAAATCACTTCCGACTAAGAATAATTTGGCTACTGAGCATTGTCACCCAGCCCCTCCAGTCTCAAGAGTGTGCGGGGCCACGAGTTGAAGCCGAGCATTGCCTAGCCAACGGATTAATGCGGTTTTGGCATTAGTCCGTTGGCGTAGCAAGCACAGGCTTTAGTGGCACCGAACACGTTTCGGGAAGCCGCTCGAATGGCTGATGAACGACCACTTAACTCGGCACAATTGGTCGTTGACTATTTTGATACAGGAACTTTAAACGAGACGTTAGGGTTACCCTAACCACTTTGTTGAAACGTTCGATTACTACTATGGTGATTCCAAAATAGTAAGCTATCACAATGTCATTTTCTGCCTGACAGTTGCTCGACAAAATTACTGTTTATGAAGAACAATGATGAGTCCAATAAAAGTTGGGTACATCTCCGTCTGCCATTCGAACACTGTCCCGACTGGAAGGCGTTTCTGACAATGCCCAGTGGTGAAATTTCACTTAGCAAGCGTCTTGTGCTTGGTTAGTGAAAGGCCAGTATTTAAGACGTGGGCTTCGGCTTAAATCTGTTCCCACCACGTTCCGGCAATTGGCAGAAATGCCTGGAAGTCGGCATAGGACACACTAACTAAGCAAATTTACGCTAACCTGAACTTTTTCCAGCGGGTCTAAGCTGGTTGCTTTTGAACTTAAAAACTTGGCACGTTTTAATCATGAAAAGCAACAAACACAGTGCGGATTATCGGATAGATGAGAATGGCAGTGATGGACTCAAGGAAAATAGTGCTGAACTAAAAACGTCGTGACTGACTTCAGTCGCGACGTTTTTGATTAGAAATTTAGTTTAGTTGGTACTTGATTGGGCGTCGATTGGGATGTGCTTGAATAGTTGGGCTGCTTTGACGGCGGCTTGCCAGCCTTGGTAAAGGTTCGCACGTTGGGGCGCGGCCATTCGGGGTTGGAAGACATTGCCGGTTTGGTGGATTGATTTGAGTTCGTCCAAATCTTGCCAGTATCCCACGGCTAGGCCGGCTAAGAATGCAGCACCGAGTGCGGTCGTTTCGAGGTCAGCGGCCCGGATGATCTTGACGTTTGAGATGTCGGCTTGAAATTGCATCAGCCAGTTGTTGCGGGCTGCACCGCCGTCGACCATGAGTGTGGGCATGGTGATGTTGGCGTCGTTTTTCATCGTATCAATGACGTCGCGGGACTGGTAGGCCAGTGACTGTAGCGTGGCTTTAACAAAATCAGCCCGGGTGGTCCCGCGGGTTAAGCCAAAGACGGCTCCACGGGTCTCGGAATCCCAGTAAGGTGCGCCCAATCCGGTAAAGGCGGGAACTACGTAAACTTCGTTGTGATTATGGGACTGTTGAGCAAGACTTTCGGATTCTGGTGCTGATTCGATCAGTTGCATGCCATCGCGTAACCATTGCAGGGCCGAACCCGCTACGAAGATGGAGCCTTCAAGCGCGTAATTGATGTTGCCATCAAGCCCGTAAGCGATGGTCGTTAAAAGGTTGTGGTCGGATAATTGCGGTTGCTCGCCCAGATTCATGACGGTAAAGGCACCGGTTCCATAAGTGTTTTTGACCATGCCAGGTTCAAAGGCCATCTGACCAAATAGTGCGGCTTGTTGGTCGCCGGCCATCCCGCTGATTGGAATTTGGCTACCATAAAGCAAGTAGTCCTTAGTCGTGCCATAGATCTCAGAGTTGGACCGTACTTCTGGGAGCATCGCAGCAGGAATGTTCAGTAGGTTCAGAATCGTTTGGTCCCATTGTAAGTCGTGAATGTTGAATAACATGGTGCGACTGGCGTTGGTGTAGTCGGTGACGTGGGTCTCGCCACCAGTCAATTTCCAGACGAGCCAAGTATCAATAGTCCCGAAAAGAAGTTCGCCGCGTTCCGCGCGCTTTTGGGCACCATCAACGTGGTCTAAGATCCAGCGAATTTTTGTTGCTGAGAAGTAGGCGTCGGTCACTAGGCCGGTGTGCCGGTGAATCAGATCGCCCATACCATCAGCGATGAGTTGCTCAGCTAACGGTGCAGTTTGCCGGGACTGCCAAACAATAGCGTTATAAATGGGTAGACCGGTTTGCTTGTCCCAGACAACGGTAGTCTCACGTTGATTGGTGATCCCGATGGCTTCGATTTGATTAGGTTTAATATTAGCGTCAATTAAGACGTTAGCGATCGTTGAGGAAACCGCGTTCCAGATTTCAGTAGCGTCGTGTTCGACCCACCCCGGTTGCGGAAAGTATTGTGGAAACTCCTTTTGGGCGTCGGCAACTTTTTGACCGGCGTGATTAAAAATAATGGTGCGGGTACTCGTGGTCCCCTCGTCAATGGCCATGATATATTTGGCTGACATAACTTGTTCCTCCGAAGATTGTAATCAATAACATCATCTTTGATGCTAGCATGGATAGTTGGACTTGTGAATAAATATAAAAAACTTAATATATAAACTGGCATCCCATGAAGTATCGAGAATTAATCATCGTACCCATACCAATTCGCTGAAATGAGGAAAGGGTTACCATGCTTGTTTTGGTAATATTACTTTTGTACAACGGTTAGTAACGGCGTTGAACTAAGATTAATGAATATTTGAAATGTAGACCAATCGGCATATAATGGGGACTCAAATCGGTGTGAAATGGAGGATTCCTAGTATGCAAAAACGACGCTTTTTTCTTAAAGGCTCTGCTGCCGAGGTTGCTTGGCTCAATCGGCAGGCGGCGTGGGGCTATCAATTGACGGCGATTCACGGTCTGAGTTATCAGTTTAAAGAAGTCCCACAAGCACGCCAGCTGATTGCCGAATACATGCCACAGACGACGTTACAAGCTATGACGACGGTCTTCCAACCACTTACTAGTTATACGTTTCATGATGATATGGCGGTGGTTTATTCAACTGTGGCCCCTAAACAACGAGTGGTCAACAATGATCAACAATACCGCTTAGCAGTGTATCGACATGCTCGCGATGTCGCCTTGAACTGGCTCAATGGCTGGGTATTGGTAGTCTGGCTCATGATGAGTGCGACGATTGTGATTAGCTCGCAATTGCAAGCAACGCCACTATTAACCCGGTTGTTATTACTTGGGTTGGCACTTGGTGCGGGGGTGATGGTGGCAGGTATTATCGTTGGTGTTCGGACAGCGATTCGTTGTCACCGGGAAGTGTGTCGCTTGATCCGTATCACAGGAGACGATCACGAGACGTGGAAGCCGACTTTTCACGTGTTGTTTAAGCATCAACACGCCGCTCCCGATACGACTTGCTGGGATGATTTAGGTAGCTGGCAATTGGCACTGCATAATCAGCGTGGGGATTACTACTTTGAGTTAAAAACGACATTGAGTTAATTAGAAATCACTAATACACTGGCACAACGCTTTTCAAAACAGGACTTTTCCGTGGTATCGTGGTTAGGTTTGTACGTTGTTTGAGGTGGATATCATATTAATTATGTGAATTTAGTGTGACTTTTTTTAAAAAAGACTTGTTTTTTATCATAAAAGCGTGTATAAATACAGACATAATCATTGCCCGGTAGTTCAGCGGTAGAATAATTGACTGTTAATCAAGAGGTCGCTGGTTCGATCCCAGCCCGGGCAGTTGGTCATGTTTAGTTAAGTAGCGGTATCTCGTGAGGTACCGCTTTTGTCGGCACAAGTACAGAATAGCGCTGGCATTTGATGGGTAATTGGCTGGCAGAACTTTAGAAATAATTAACTAAAAAAGTTCTGACAAACCTTGACTATTCTTGACTAAAACCGTATACTTACTATATTAAAGTAAGTGGTGTAAAGTCACTTGCTGAAACTTAGGAGGAATTCATCGTGACAGTAAACTTATATTATTCAACGTCCAGCAAGTCTAGTCGTAGTGCACGAGCATGGTTAGTTGAGAATAACATTCCATTTAATGAACGCGACATTATTGCTAATCCTCTGGATCGCGATGAATTGAAACAAATCCTCCGGCTCACTGAAAATGGCTTCGAGGACATCGTTTCAACGCGTTCTAAGGCTTTCAAAGCATTACACATTGATTTGTCGGACTTAGGTTTTAATCAGTTATTGGACCTATTAGTTGAAAAACCACAATTACTCAAGCGGCCAATCATTTATGATGGTCGGCGGTTACAAATCGGTTATAACGAAGAGGACATTCGGGCATTTTTGCCACGTTCGGTACGTAAGTCTGAATTACGTGAAATTCAACAAAAACTTTATGACGATGATCAACAAGCAGTTGGTTAATCGGATTTAGCGTTTGAGACGAAAGCGGCCCATCAAGAATTGTGTTGATATTC
Source organism: Lactiplantibacillus sp. C232 (assembly GCF_023806725.1). Taxonomy (NCBI): domain Bacteria; kingdom Bacillati; phylum Bacillota; class Bacilli; order Lactobacillales; family Lactobacillaceae; genus Lactiplantibacillus; species Lactiplantibacillus sp. C232. The sequence goes on along the minus strand of NZ_JAMSKZ010000015.1, from coordinate 69,612 downwards.
TTGATGGGCCGCTTTTTTTGTCGAAAGAACAATATCAGCCAGCCACCAGGGTGCGTTTGGTTGCGTGTCTTCTTAACAGCGTATCGCAGTGTAGGGCGTTATTTTACTTGCCGATTACCGCCCGTTACCTTTGCTGAGTAAGCAGATTTCTTGGTATAATCAGTTGGTTTGTGTACAATGTAAAAAGGCTTAAAGGAAACGGAGATTTTAACATAATGAGTGAACAAGACCAGGCTGCCTGGGCGATCCAGGCACTCGCCGCTTTGAAGACGGCTGATAATCAAGTTGTTGTGGAGAGTATCATTAAGGTCATCGATGACCAACAGGCTGAGATTGAGAGTCTACGGGGTTCAATGGAAGGCCAATTATGGAGTCCAACTAGCTGGCATCAAGATCAGCAAGCGCAACGTGCCGCGCATGAGGACAAGTCCACAACTAACCATTAAAATTGAGAAGACGCCACAAAAGACGGTTGTTAGACTATTATTGGTCTAACAACCGTCTTTTTGTCACTGCGTTTGTGAATTTAAGTTGAGCGCCATGCCGTGATTTACGGCGCAGTCGAGCATTAAGCAGCCAGCAAGGGGGTGCAAGCTTCAGGATACAGTTGTGATCAGTAATCCGTGACGCTTGTCTTGCGGTGCTGGGCCACAAATTGGAAGGTAGCTGCCACGAGTCCGCCAATCAGGATACCCGTTGCGTTGGCAATGACGTCGTTGATATCGCTACTGCGATTGATCAGCCAATGTTGTGACATGAAATATTGCAGACTTTCAATGCTGGCACCCACTAACAAGCCCGTTAATCCGAGGCCCAATAGTGGGTAGTGATGAAAGTGGCGTTTAATTCCCCAGCCTAAGGGAATCGTCAGAATGATATTTTCGATAAAGCCCAGCCCGTGAAGATACAACCGTGATAGGTTCACTTGGCCGACACCAGCTGGCATCACGTAGATGGCAGTTCCGTCGAATGACAGCGGGGTAAACAAAATCACACTAAGGCCAAATAAGTAACCTAAGCCGAGTAGCTGCCGCGTCCGGGCTTGTGGCTGGCGAACGTGGACAAGAATCACCAAACAACTTAGTGTTGCAACTATTAAAATAATTCTGAACGGTTCCCAACGCATGCACACCACTCCTCGGTTTGGATTAACTGTATCTTACCGTAAACTCAGTGGTCAGAAGTAAAGAAGACGTGAAGCTTAATGAAGCCTTTAACGGCTTAACCAAATCCCAAGTAAATCAGTGGTTAGATGACCGTGATTGATGTTGGTCGTCAGCCATATTCGCAATTGGTTTCGTAGTCAGCGCTAAAGCAGCTACAATCATAATGATAATTAGACTGAACCAGAGTGCGATCTGGGTGCCGAGGGTGGTTTGCATCGTACTCGAAGCACTCGGTGCCATGCGGGTGCCCAATGTAATCAAGACGGCCATAATGGCGGTACCGAGCGAACCAGAATACTGTTGTAGGGTGTTGAAAAGCGCGTTGCCATCGCCCATTAGTTGGGGCGGCAATTGTTGTAAACCATACGTCAGGGCATTGTTAAATAAGCAACTGAACCCAATTTGAAAGCCAACAAATAAGCCAATGATCAAGCCGACCGAGAGATGCTGGGCTAACCCTGCGAGACTTAGTGTTGCCAACAGTAAAAAGCCACTACCAATTTGGAATGGTCGCCGAATGCCGCGACGGTCCATCAATTTACCAGCCAAAGGTGATAGTATTGCTGAACATAAGCTTCCTGCTAATAGCATTAAGCCCGACACTAACGCATTTTTACCCAAAGCGAGTTGTGCAAAATTAGGGAGCAGAAAGGTCAGTCCAATCTGAATGAATTGAATGAAGAAGTAAATGAGAAGCGCCCGGGTAAAGTCACCCTGTTGGAAGACGGCCAGGTTGATTAGTGGGTGCGTGGTTCGGGTTGCCGAACGGGTAAAAGTCAGTACGGCGAGTACCGCTAATAACAGTGGTAACCAGACGAATACTAAGCTTAAGCCATGTGTACTAAGGTTATTGACGCTAAAAATCAGCAGGATGAGTGCCGCGACGACTAGCCCGAATTGGCATAAGGGGAACAGACGTGACCGTGGTGCCTGCGTTTGGCGAATAGTTTTGGCCGTTATCAGCCAAGCAATCAGACCAAACGGTAGGGTAATGCCGAAAATTAAGCGCCAGGATAATAGTTGTGTCACTAAGCCGCCATATGTTGGTCCGAGTGAAGGGGCCAATGCGATCAACATTCCAGCGGTCCCCGTAAAACGACCCTGAGCAGTGAAAGGGACCAGGGTCATGATTTGCGCAAATACTAATGGTAATGCCAATCCAGTTCCGATGGCTTGAATGATTCGACCGAATAGTAGTAACCAGAGCTGTGGCGCGACTGTACATAATAAACCGCCAAGAACGAAACCAGCCCCGCCAACGTTAATAATTGTCCGCCAACGGAAGCGTTGTTAAATAAACGCCGTAATAACCATGGTAGCGGCTACGGCGAGTAAATAGGCAGTGGTGACCCATTGAACCGTTGCTAGAGTGGTGTGGAATTGGTGCATCAAGGTCGGAAAGGTAACGTTCATTGATGTTTCAACTAAAATACCGCAAAAAGCCAGACTGGCGGTGCCAAAAATTGCAACCTTCGTTTGGGTTGGGATGACAGGTGTTGTTGTAGACAAAATAAAACCTCCATTGATCAAGGCCAGCTCGTTTCGTATGTGAAACGACGCTTTTCTTGACCAACGGAGATTCCGTTGTAAAGATATACAAGCATCAAAGACGACCTTGATGAATTTATTAATGTTTTAATCCTAGCATACTACTGATAAAAATGTCAGTCCGATTTTTTTATTCGCTGACTTTAGCGCTTTGTTCAGCTAAAGCAGTCAGGTGCTCGAATAGGATGCCTTCACGCAGTCCATTTTGAGAGAAAATCATCCGGTCAGAATCTAAAAAGCGCATCAGACTAATGGCAGGAATCATCCCACCAACAATAATATCAGCCCGGTCCTTTGCTAATCCAGGAATAGCCGCGCGACCAGCTGCATCCTGGCTAATGACAGTATTGAATGTGTCATAGATGGCGTTGTCACGTAGCCGATAACCGTGAATATCTTCAAAGTTGAGGATATTGCATTTGCGCCGGTTAATTTTGGCTAACGTTCGGTTGCTACCACCCAAACAGACGAGTGGTAAGTTGAGACCGTTTCGCAACCACCAGACGCTATTAAAAATTTTATCAACGAAAGTCATCGTTTTAAATAATTGACTAGCGGTAACTTGGTCGTTGAGGCCGAACTTTTCGGATAAACTGACCGCGCCGATTGGCAGACTGATTAGGTCCTTGGCTTGGCCGTTTACGATAAGGACGAGTTCGCAGCTACCGCCACCAGTATCGACCATGACGCAGTTAGTCGTTGGAAGCGTATTGACTACCCCTAAGTAATCGTAATAGGCCTCGGTTGTTCCAGGAATCACTTCGATATCTAGGCCAACATCATTTTTAACGCGTTTGAGAAATTTCTTTTGGTTGCTGGCCTTTCGCGTTGCGGCGGTCGCCACGGCCTTGATAGTTAAGTTAGGTAAGTCTTTGTAGACGGCAGCAAACGACTTTAGCGCTGCAATCGTGCGGTCAATGGCCTCGGCTTGAAGGGTCGGCGTATCCGTGGCGTTTTCATTCTCGGATAAACGCACCATTTCCTTGAGTCGGTGAGTGACCGCATAACTACCGTCTTCCTGAATCTGTGTAATTGTCATTCGACATGAATTGGAACCTAAGTCAATGACCGCAAAGTTTTCCATCGCTAATCATCCTCTCTATCAAGATCTGAAGCATCCGGCTCATTCTTGGGACTCATCATCGGAATGAACTGGTGTGCGTTGCTAGTGGGCGTAGTATCGCCGTGATCAGCCTTGACTGCTTGCTCGGCTTCGCGAATGAATTCGGCCTGGGAGTCCAAAACCTCTAAGCCGCGCCCATCCACACGGGTGTACGTGTTATCTGGTTGCAAAATGCGCGTTTTGACCGTGTCAGCCCACATCGTTTCAAAAATTGTCATCGCACGGTGACTGATTTCAGGTTGGAGCAGTGGGAACAATAATTCGACCCGGCGATTTAGGTTACGGGTCATCATATCCGCACTGGATAAGTAAATTTGTGGTTCACCGTCGTTGCTAAAGTAGTATATACGACTGTGCTCCAGAAGGCGACCAATGATCGAGTGGACCTCGATGTTATCCGAGATGCCTTTGATGCCTGTTCGTAAACAACAAATTCCCCGAATGATCAGTTGGATCTTAACACCGGCGTGAGAAGCTTCGTAGAGTTTGCTAATAATCTGCGGATCGGATAATGAGTTCATCTTCATTTTGACAACTGCGGGCTGACCAGCTTTGGCAATGGCAATCTCATCGTCTAGCTTTTCGTTGATAAAGTCGCGGATGCCATCTGGTGAGATGTGCAATTTGTGGAAATACGGTGGTTCAGAATAGCCAGATAACATGTTAAAGATGTTGGAAGCATCGATTCCCATGTCTGTATCAGCGGTGAAGAGCCCCATGTCCGTGTAGAAATGGGCGGTGACATCGTTATAATTCCCAGTTCCCATGTGCATGTAGCGCTTGATACCTTCATTTTCTCGCCGAACAACGAGGGCAAGCTTACAGTGTGTCTTAAGCCCGATCAGACCGTAGATCACGTGACAACCCATTTCTTCAAGCTTTTTCGCCCAGTGAACGTTATTTTCTTCATCAAAACGGGCCTTAACTTCAACGAGAACGGTTACTTGTTTGCCGTTTTGGGCAGCCTGCCCGAGATACTTGATAATCGGTGAATCAGCTGATACGCGATACAGCGTCATTTTAATGGCTAACACGTCCTCATCTTCCGCAGCTTCATGGATAAAGTCCACAACGGGTTTGAAATCATCGTACGGATATTGCATTAAAATGTCGTGATCCTTGATAAGATCAAAGATGGATCGTTCGCGGTACTTCGCGGGATAGTAGGCGTGGTATTTTGGATAATTCAAGTCTTCGTGGCCCTGCACAGCTTTCACCAGCTTGGATAAGAAGGTCAAGTTGAGGGGACCGTTGATGACGTATAACGCACTTTCGTTAATCCCAAGGGCTTTAGCGAGTCGCGTACGTTGATGTTTGCTCATACTCTTTTCGACTTCTAAGCGCATGACCTTACCGCGTTCACGCATCTTTAATTGTTTTTGAACTTCCTTTAATAAGTCCGAAGTATCCTCTTCGGCGACATCTAAGTCCAAATCCCGCATGACGCGGTAACAGCTCGTTTCCTTGACCGTGTAGTTGATAAATAGTGAGCCGACAAAGGCTTTGATAATTTCCTCAATCAGAATAAACTGGTTCGGTGCGCCTGGCAAAACGACCACGCGAGGAAAGACGTCCGGCACTTGAACGGTGGCAAACTTGCGGTCCTTCTTATCCCCATTTTTATAAATCCGTAAGGCGATGTTGAGTGTATTATTCCCAATGAACGGGAATGGGCGTGAAGAGTCGTCTGCCATCGGTGTTAAAGCCGGGTACAGCTCATCATCAAAGTAGTTCTTAACAAAGGCGTGTTGTTCCTCGTTTAGATCAGCCATCGACAAGAGATGAATCGCGTGCTGTTCCAGCAATGGCAAAAGCGAGCGGTTTAATGTATTGTATTGACGCTTGACCATCTCGTGGGCTTTATCACTGATTGCACTGACTTGATCAGCAGCGGTCAGTCCCGCGGGATCCGGTTTAGTGTAATTGACTGACATCAATTTACGTAATGATGCGACCCGGACCGTGAAGAATTCGTCAAGATTACTCTGTGTGATCCCGAGAAAACGGACACGTTCTAGCAAGGGGTTATCCTTATCACGTGCTTCATCAAGGACACGATAGTTAAAATCAAGCCAGCTGAGTTCACGGTTTGTATAATAACTTTCTTTATAATAATTCATTTAACGTACCCCCCGTAGTTTAATCACTGGTGTTAAACCAAAGACTTCTTTAAAGAATTCCGCTTTTTGTGCGAATACCCAATTTTCTAAGAAGAGGTCATCATGAGCAAAGCAAGTAATGATGACCCGTGGATTGCGAATTGAAACGGAAATTTTATCAATTTTTTGTTTGCGACCGTCATCCAAAGCGTCCGCAATTCTCAAGATGGCGGATAGTTTGGAGACTAATAAGCGTTGTTCGACTTGTAAGTGTCCAAAATGGCGAATGTCTTTTGATGGTGTTTGCGCGCTATGGTAGCGTGAAATCAGGGCGACCATTCGTTTTTCGGTATCGGTTAATCCCATGAGTTCAGTGGCCTGCAAGATATAGTCCGAATGTAAGTAATGTTGGTGTGGATCGATATAACTCCCAACGTCGTGCACGATAGCCGCTACTTGTAAGAGTAGCCGCTCCCGTTTACCTAAGTGGTGTAGCGGTTTGAGCTGGTCGAATAGGTGCAATGAGAATTTGGTAACCAAATCGCGATGTTTGGGTTCAACGTTGTACCGGTCCGCAATGTTCTTAGCTGCTGTTACGATTTGATCATTAAAGTTATATTTCTTATAGCCCAACTTAATGGCTTCTTGAATAATTAACCCATCCAGCACGGTCACGTTGCCAAGCCAGATTTTCTCAGCATTAGTGAGTTGTAGTAACTCGTTAATAAGTAGTAATTCGGGCACGATTAGGCGCACGTCTTCTTCATCAACTTCGTATTTATCCATTAAATACTGGTCAGAGGCGTTCAACACGTCCTCATATAAAGCTTGAAAATCTGCTTTGCTGAGTTCCTCCACGCCAGCTTTTGATTGTTGTTGGCGAAAGAGGGTGGCAAACGGCGCGACGCCGAGCATGACGACGTTACTAGGTTGATCTCTTCGCCCGGGCAAGAAGCGGCCAAAGTCAACGATTTGACTCGAAATATAATCATCCAAAACTTCGACATAGTTAGGCACGCTCGATTGCAAGTCTTCAAGAACTTCCGCGATTCGAACTGGTCCTAAACGGAGACTACGGGAGAAGACAAAGTTACTCTGATCGTAGTGCGAAATACCGACACTACCAGAGTTGATTCCTAATAAGTAGGTCGGCTTCGTGATCATTTGCTTGAATCGTGGAAAGTGTACCGCAACTGCGACTGAACGCAGGTAGGTTTCCTGACTACTAGATAACCAGTCGATCTTGAGCCCAGTCCGGACAAGTAATTGGTCTTGAATATAGTCGGCATTGTTAGCGGATGACAAGGACCACGACCCCCATAAATGGTAGTCCTTAACGCCGTAATCGTTCATGATCTGAACAAAACCACTCAGTGCCTGTGCGGCTTGTTCCACTGAATCATAATCGATCGTATGCTGATCATAAATATCCTCACCAAGTGAAACGTCGGAACGAACTCGTTCTACTTGGCGTAATGTGCGTAAATTGACAATCGACAATTCAATACTCTGAACGTTAATCATCATAATTCCAAATAATTTTGCTGCCATGGCGATCCCCCATTTTTATGATTTCCTGACCCCCAATAAGGTTAAAGTCATGTATTTAATTTAAGTTTAACACAGGTTGGGGTTAGTTAAATTAGTATTTTAGTAGTGAAACAGTTAGCGATTACTTTTAGTTTTTATACGAAAGTTAAGCGTAATTAAGGCCATCATTAACTTTGTATGAATCTTACTAGTTAGGTGGTTGATGTGATGATTACCCCGGTTTCAGCGGTAGCGAACGCTAACCTAACTTGGCACGTTTGATCCAAGATACCAAAAAGGCGTGGCTCAGCCGTAACGAGTATGCCTGAACCACGCTAGTTGATATTATAAGATTTCGTGATTATCGATAATTAGTTTGTTCAGATGTTTTTCAACTCGTTTATCAGCTGGTGGCAGCTGCATGTAATCACCATACATCCGGGTCAAAATGGTGTCATACGCACTGGGAATCTTCACTTGGATATCTTCGAATGGAACGGTCGTTAGCTCGGTCAATTCCTGATAGGTCATAATTTCCTTTTCGTAATCGTATTGAGACGCCAGATTTTTGTAAGTTCGGGAGTCTGACTGCTCGTACAGGCGCATGTATTCCTCACGTTCCAGCTTATAGCGATTGACTTCAGCTAATTGCTGAGGTGTGTGTTTCGTAATCAAGTTACGCAGTGGTGTTTTGACAAAGCGGTAATTCAATTTGAGCAGGATCGCAGCGTCTGCTAATTTGTAATGTAACATCTGTGAACGACGTAAGGCTTCGTCATCTGGAATCTTATCAAACGGAAAGATGTCAACGAACACGCCTTTAAACGCATTATTGACGTTGTTGCGTTCTTCAATGTAAGTATTTACGTCTAATAGCTTCATATAACTGAGTGCATAGTCCGGATCTGAGGCACCGGTTTGTAGGAAAAATTTGTTTGGATCAAGATGGTGGTTGGCGACGGCGATAAAGCGCTGGTAGTCATGACGGCGCATTCCAATGTCGATGTCATCGTCCCACGGAATAAATCCGTGATGACGAATAGCACCGAGTAAAGAACCACCGATCAAAAAGTAATCGATATTTTCAGCCTCACAGATTGCGATGACGGTACGCATCAAGCGCAATTCAACTTGATGTAAGGGTGTCAGGGGCATGGTCTCGTCTCCTTTTTACGTAAGCGTTTCAACTACTTTCATCATACACTTTGTTGCACAAAATTGTTAGGGAGGATGCTTAACGTTGGAATTTACGGGTAATTTCATGCAAAACAGTTAAAGGCGTGTTATATTTGGTCAAAAGTTAATGAAGTGATGGTGATCGCGATGAACAGTGACGAATTAAGCAAACTTCTCAATGATTATTTTGAAGCATATCAAAATACAACCAAAATTATGATGGACTTAGTGGCTTGGCCTTTAAGTCAAAATAAACTGTCATTTGAACAATTTTTAATATTGCGGCGCATTGCCACGACTGATGAAGTGACACTCAATGATATTGCAATTCAGCGACAAGTAACGCGAAGCGCGATTTCACGGCAAGTCAAATCATTGTTAATGCAACACTATGTTTTTCAGGTGCCAGATCCGCGTGATCGGCGGCGGCTCTACTTACATTTAACAGAACGGGGACAACAAGTCGAACGGATTGTCGACCAAGCCATTACCCAGCACTTTGATCACTGGGTCAACCAGTTGGGCGCACCACAGATTGATCAAGTGCTCAAGATGATGGGGACCTTTAGCCAGCAGGTCACGGACCTCGGTGAGCCACAGTCACACCCCGTTCTACACTAGGATGTACATGGGACTAACCACTAAATTAGTATTGATGAGCAACTATTTTGGTCGCTAGTCAAAAACAGACTTCTTAGGAATTGTCACAATTCTTAAGAAGTCTGTTTTGTTACGAATACCCATTGAATAAAAACACTTGTACTAAAGTAGGGTCGTTTCATAGAAAGTAAGCACTCAAATGGGCGTACTTGCTTCACTGTGATACGTGTAGCGCTCAATGCTTGAAGAAGTTATGGTAAACCCCTTCGCAAGCTTCAAGAAACATCCCAATAGCCATTAAGTACATGGCTAACATGTTCTGCATTGTGAAGACCAAGTAGAGTAGGACGGCGTAGAGGATTAAAAAGAAGATTGCCGTAATTTTGGAACCAGCCATTTAAATCACACCTTTGTATGGAGAATCGTGACGCGTTGTTTGCCTGAGGGTCGTGAGGACCAAGAGCGGTTTTAAGGCAATGAACACGCTTTATCAATTTCATTCTACCGCAGGCTCATTAAAATTGAAAATCGCAATTAAATAGATTCAAAATTATTTAGCGTTCGGTTATTGCTTTTAAATAAACAAAATGATACGATTAAATACGTTAAAAGAACGCTAAAACACGAACGTTTACAATTGTGCAATTGTAATTTAGGCGAATATTTGGAGGGAATCATGAATAAAATTGCGGCATATTTTAATTTTTCAGAATTGAAAACGTCAATGCGAACCGAAGTGCTGGCTGGCTTGACCACGTTTGTTTCGATGGCATACATCCTATTTGTTAATCCGAGCGTCCTCGGGGCTTCGGGGATGGATAAGGGCGCCGTCTTCACCGCGACGGCCTTAGCGTCAGCGTTAGGCTGTTTATTGATGGGGTTAGTTGCTAAGTACCCGATAGCAATTGCACCAGGATTAGGCGTTAACGCGTTCTTTACTTATTCCGTAGTTATCGGAATGGGCATTAAATGGCAAACTGCTCTGGCTGGGGTGTTCGTTGCAGCCGTGATTTTTATCTTGATTACGATTTTTAAGCTCCGGGAAATGATTATTGATGCGATTCCGCGGGATATGAAGTTAGCAATTTCGGCGGGGATCGGGTTCTTCATTGCTTTTATTGGTCTTCATGGTGGTGGCTTAATTGTTGCCAACAAATCAACGGTTGTTGGTCTGGGATCATTGACAGTTGGAACGACCTGGTTAACTATTTTTGGATTGATCGTCACGTTGATTTTGATGAGTCGCAAAGTTCCCGGTGGGATTTTTATCGGGATGGTTTTAACCTCCATTTTAGGGCTAGCAACTGGCTTGATTAAGATGCCATCCACAATTGTTTCGGCAGCACCTTCGTTGAAACCAACGTTTGGTGTGGCGCTTGGTCATATTGGTGATATTAATTCGTTACAATTGATTATTGTTGTTTTGACGTTCTTATTAGTGACATTCTTCGATACGGCCGGAACGCTAGTTGGATTGGCAGAACAGGCTGGATTCATGAAAAATAATAAAATGCCGCGGGTTGGTAAAGCGTTGATGGCCGATTCAACTTCGATGTTAGTTGGGTCAGTGTTGGGAACCTCACCAACTTCAGCTTATGTTGAATCTTCGGCCGGAATTGCGGTCGGTGGTCGCTCTGGGATGAGTGCAGTTGTTACAGGTGCGCTATTCATTCTTGGATTATTTTTCTCACCGTTATTAAACGTCGTGACGGATCAAGTTACTGCACCTGCATTGATTATTGTGGGTGTGTTGATGGCAGAATCTTTAAAACAGATCAGTTGGGAACGGTTTGAAATTGCCGTACCCGCATTTCTAACTGTTATCGGGATGCCGTTGACTTATAGTATTTCTGATGGGATTGCTTTAGGCTTCATTGCATACGTCATTACGATGGTCGCAACTAAGCATGCCAAGGAAGTTCATCCATTAATGTACGTGCTGTTCTTCATCTTCATTATCTTCTTGTGGATATTAAATGTCTGACAGTTAAAGGTGGTCAGCTCGACGTTATTGGCTAGTTACAGATAATTTAAATGACTTAATTCTAAACGGACTACTGACGCACATGACGTTGGTAGTCTTTTTTTTGACGCGAAATAGGCTAAAACTTGATGAGCGTCAAGTTGGTTTGCTTTGGAGGTGACTATACTAGAGTCATTCAAGTGATAGAAGGGGGAGGTGAAGCAATCAGAAAGTTAGGATAAACATTGAAATGTAAGCGCCGTCATCAAAAACTATCTTGAAACTAGCTCATGAGCAGTCAATCGGCCGAGATTTGCTAAGCGGGGCAAGCGTAACGAGTGGGGATGTACCCGTACCAATTCGATTTAATAAGACAAATACACAATTAGTACGGTGGTTAAGGTGGTATACCGGTGTCGAAAATAATACAAAATATAAAAATACAAAAAAATACGTTTTTTTTTAAAAAATTAAAAACGCTCCAAAGCCCGTCGTTAACGCTTGTAAACCATAGAAAGTTTCGCAAAATTTCTAATGATAGATAAAATCTATCGATAAAAGCGTTTACATTTTAAAAAATCGTGATTACAATAAAGTCGTAAAGTTGATAATTAAAATATATCAGAGGAGGACATTACTAATGGCTAAAATTAGTGGTTCAGATGCCGTATTAAAAGTAATTCAGAAGTGGGGCGTAAAACATATTTATGGTTTGCCCGGTGGGTCGTTCGATTCAACGATGAACGCCATCTATAATCAACGGGAAACGTTGAAGTACATCCAAGTACGTCACGAAGAAGCTGGTGCGATTGCCGCTTCCGCTGATTATAAGCTAACTGGAAAGATCGGCGTCTGCTTTGGTTCCGCTGGCCCTGGTGCTGTCCACTTACTGAACGGATTGTACGATGCTAAGGAAGATGGTATTCCAATGTTAGCAATCGTTGCACAAGTTCCTACTAAGCGGATGAACATGGACTTCTTCCAAGCAATGAATGAAGAACCGATTTTTGACGATGTGGCTGTTTGGAATCGGACTGCGATGACTGCTGAGAGTTTACCGATGATGACTGATGAAGCCATTCGTCAAGCGTATGCCCACAATGGTGTAGCTGTCTTAACGATCCCTAAGGACTTTGGTTGGGCTGAAATTGAAGACAACTTTGAAACGAACGCTAGCGTGCACACTGTTAACTATCCTGCACCAACCGCTGAATCAGTTGCTGATGCGGTTAAATTAATCAAAGCTGCTAAGTCACCAATGATTTACTTTGGCGTTGGCGCTAAGGACGCGGCTGAAGAATTAAAAGCTGCTTCTGAAAAGTTTAAGATGCCACTTGTCTCTTCAGTATTAGCGAAGGGGATCATTGAAGACGATTATCCCGCTTACTTAGGTTCCACGGGACGAGTCGCACCTAAGCCGGGTGCCGAGATTGGCTTTAGTACGGATCTAATCCTCTGGGTCGGTAACAATGTCCCATTTAGTATCTTCTTATTTAATAAGAAGGCTAAGGTCATTCAAATCGATATTGATAGTGAAAAATTTGGTAAGCGCCACCATACGAACGTTGCTATTCAGGCGGATGCGAAAAAAGCTTTAGCGGCGATCAATGCAGCTGGTGAAGCGCGCGATGATTCAGCCTTTTATGACGCTGCGGTTGCTGATAAAAAGAACTGGGACAAATGGCAAGCCAGCTTCAACGATAGCACTGAATCACCAGTTCGCCCCGAACCAATCTTTGATGTCTTGAACCAAGAAGCTAGTGACAAAGCTGTTTGGGCTATCGATGTCGGCAATGTTAATATTAACTTTGAACGCTTGATCCGAATGCACGATGACCAGAAATGGGCAACTTCTGGGATTTATGCAACAATGGGCTTTGGGGTTCCTGCTGCACTGGCTGCTAAAGTCAACTACCCAGATCGGGACGTCTACAGTTTGAGCGGTGACGGAGCTTTCGCAATGCTGTCAGAAGAAATCTTGGCACAAGTTAAGTATAACTTGCACATTATCAACATTGTCTTCAGTAATGAGACCTTAGGCTTTATTGAAGCTGAACAGACTGATGATAGCCATCAACCACTCTCTGGTGTCGATTTGCCAGATACTGATTGGGCCAAGGTTGGCGAAGGCTATGGTGCCGTTGGTTATACCGTTCGGACCAAGGCTGAATTCAAGCAAGCCCTTGAAGACGCTAAGAAGACGGATAAGCCAGTTGTCATTGATGTGAAGTTAACGCATGCAATGCCATTTACAACGGAACATATGTATCTCGATGACGCATGGCAAGATAAAGACAAGATTGCTGAATTTGTCAAGAAGTATGATGCTCAAGCGTTGAAGCCGTTCAGCTACTTCTTAAAACAAGCTCAAACAAACTAATTTGGATAGATAATTAACGAAAGAGGACGCGATTATCGCGGCTCTTTTGGTACATAGTATTAAGTGTCGCTTGCCATTGTGGCGGTGACAACATACCAAGCTGTAGAGAACACTACGTGAACGTTCGGGAGGTCGCACAGATGCAAGTAATCAATTTAGATGCCCATCGATTAAAGATGCTGGCACCACAACCGCCACTGGTATTAGCTTTAGGTTTCTTTGATGGTGTGCATCAGGGCCACCAACGCGTGATTCAAACAGCGAAACGAATTGCGAAGCAGCGTGATTTACCACTCGCTGTGATGACGTTCAATCGACACGCGTCACAACTGTTTAAGTCCCAGACCACTTTTCGGTATCTGAATACCGTCGCGCAAAAAAGCCAACATATGGCGGCGCTACAGGTGGACCGACTATATATTACGGATTTTAACCACCAATTTGCTGGCTTGACACCGACTGCGTTTATTAAGGATTACCTTGTCGGGTTGAATGCGCAAGTTGTTGTGGCGGGGTTTGACTATACGTTCGGGCAGGGTGGCGCAAATGGGATGCGCGAACTCGCGGAATTGGGCGCCCCGTACTTTGAAACGGTCACGGTGGATCGCTTGGCTAATCAGCAGCTTAAAGTCAGTTCTACTCGGATCCGGGGGCTGATTGCTCGGGGGCAGATTGAACAAGCTAATGATTTATTGGGGTACACTTACGCGACACAGGCGACATTCGATCCGTTGACTAGAACGATCCAACTTGCAAATCGGCAACAGCAGTTACCAGCGGCCGGTGATTATCGTTGTTGGTTAGTTAGCGCTAATTATCGACAGGCAGTCATTCTGCGAGTCACCACGACATTAAAAATTATTTCGCCATACCAGTTGCCACCGGAAACCACGGTATTAGATGTGGACGTTCAGTGGCAGCAGCGTGCTTTGCAAGTGGTCAGTTCTGTCTCAGCCCAGCATCAACAATCACAATATAGTAAAGCTTAATGTAGACCACCCTGATCTGTTTGATGGGGTGGTTTTTGATTGTCGTTAAGTCGGTAAGTTATTCGTGCTAGACCGTTAGCGATATTTGATAAAACTGAGTATCGGGTGTGTGCTTGATCCTATTTTTCTAGTCCATAGATAGTTTCACATGAAATAATCGGATAAACACAAAATTGGCGCTGAATGGTGCCCCGTTTTGTGTACTTGTAATTTCACTTACGAAAAGTAAGCATATTAATTGCATTTATAATTGAAAGCGATTTATAATACGTTTGTTAAATGAATTGAACCAAGCAGACAAATTGGTTCTAAGTCGAAGGGATGAATAGTGATGACAAAGATGATTGCAGGACAAGCTTTAGTTAAGGTTTTAGAGGCGTGGGGTGTGGACCACATCTACGGGATTCCCGGCGGTTCAATCAATCATACCGTTGAAGGTTTGTACCTTGAAAAGGCCGATATTGATTATATTCAAGTACGGCATGAAGAAGTGGGGGCCTTAGCAGCCTCGGCAGATGCCAAGTTTACGGGCAAAATCGGCGTTTCATTTGGTTCTGCGGGTCCTGGTGCAACGCACTTATTCAACGGTTTGTATGATGCCAAGATGGATCACGTTCCTGTATTAGCACTTGTCGGACAGGTACCACAAGCGACGATGAACACGAATTACTTCCAAGAAATGGATGAGACCCCAATGTTTAGTGACGTGGCGGTATATAACCGCACTGTCACGACGGCCGGACAATTACCATATGTCATTAACCAAGCGATTCGTGAAGCATACCGGCAAAAGGGACCGGCAGTCGTTATCATTCCTGAAAATCTCTCAGCGGAAGAAATCGATTATCAGCCGGTATCGACGCCTAACACCGTTTCAGATACGTTTGAACAACGGGTCGATCCTCAGGCCATTACGGCAACGTTAAAGATGCTAAAAGCAGCTAAGCATCCATTAGTTTACGCTGGTCGGGGTCTTCTTGGTGCTAAGGCAGACCTGGTCAAGTTTAGTGAACAATTCAATATTCCAGTCATGAATACGGTCCCGGCGACGGGGGTTATTCCAACGAGCCACCCGAATGCAATTGGCACGTTTGGCCGGTTGGGTTCCAAATCGGGGTTCGAAGCACTCCAACACGCTGATTTGATTTTGTTCCTGGGATCTGAATTTCCATTTGCTAGTTTTTGGCCTAAGGGGATTAAGATTATTCAGGTCAACAATAACAGTTTTGATATCGGCAAGATGGTCCCAATCGATTACGCCGTCATCAGTGACGCCCAAGCTTATTTGCAAGCGATGATTGCAACTGGCGAAACGTTACCTGAAACAGCGTGGTTAACGACTAACCGGCAAAATAAACGTAATTGGGATAAGTGGCTCCAACAATTGGCTGCTGACGACCATGATGGACTAGCGCCGGAAGCGGTCATGCACAAAGTTGCTAGTATGGTCGGCCCTCGTGATACCTACGGGGTCGACACCGGTAACGTCTCCGAATGGGCTGTCCGGGGGCTCCCAATGGATCAGGAGCAACGCTTTGCCTTATCTGGCCTCTTCGCAACCATGGGATTTGGACTACCTGCTGGGATGGCTGGTGCCTTAAGTGTTCCAGACAGCCAAGCGTGGAGTTTCTCAGGCGATGGTGGCTTTGCGATGGTAGCGCCAGATATTATCACGGAAGCACGTTACGGCTTGCCCGTTATTAACGTGATTTTCAGTAATCAACGGTTTGGTTTCATCTATCGTGAGCAAGTTGATACGAAGCAACACTTGTATGGTGTTGATCTAACGGATGCCGACTGGGCCAAAGTTGCAGATGGCCTTGGTGGGATTGGTTTTACTGTTCAAAATAATCAAGAGGTCGAAACCGTCTTTGACCAAATCAAGGCGCTCCAAGCGAAGGGCAACAAGCGGCCAATCGTTGTGAACGCGGTCATCAAGAATGATGATCCAATTGGCACAGCTTACATGCCACTAGATCCTGAATTATATGGTCAAGCAGAAGTTGACGCTTATGCCAAAGCCAACCACATTGATATTAAGGAACAGCCATCATTAGGCGCCTTACTACGAGCACAGGGTGATCAGCTATAGTTAAAGCCTGAAGGGCTAGTTAGACCACTGGGCAAAGCTTCAGTTAACCTAATATTATTAAAAAGCCGCCAGTATCGGGTATGACCTGATACTGGCGGCTTCTTAATTGTTCAGTTAGGATTTATTTTTGATTAAAGCTGCCATCTTCCACGTCACGAATGAATTGTTTCAAATGGTCAAAGTAGACGGGGGCGTTGTCGATCATGTGGTGATGACCACCATTTGGCGTCGTTACTAAGCGTGAGTTAGGAATATCACGAGCCATGCGGCGGGCCGAAGCTAATGGCATTGTTTCGTGTTCACCGAAAGTTAACAGGGTCGGCACTTTAATGTTGTGAATCTGATCGCGAATATCCCATTCCTTTAACTTCCCAGTGATAACGAATTCATTATCACCTTGAAAGGCGTTGTATACAGGAGTGGCAGTGGTGTTGATCAAATGGCGAATTGAAGTGGGTTGTTTGCGGTCAACATAGCCAGCGTTCAGAACGTCCACGTACTTCTGATATTGGGGATCATTCCAGTTGCCTTCCGCTTCCTTTTGCTTCATGTAAGCAACAGCGTCAGCCGGTAGGGCTTCTTCACGACACTTGTTAACGTTGACAACGTATTCCTCAATGTTATCGACCATACTTGAAATAATGGCGCCTTTTAAGTGTTGACCATACTTGAGCGCGTACATCATTGTGAGGGCACCGCCCCAAGACTGACCAATCAAGTAGAAGTTATCGAGTCCTAGTTTTTGTCGGACTTCTTCAACTTCATCTAAGAAGTAGTCGTAGGTGAGATATTTCTTAGCAATTTCAGGATCTGAGTAGTCGGGTTGATCCGAATACCAGGATCCTAATTGGTCGTACATTGAAACTTGGACGCCTAAATCTGCCAGTTCCTCACCAAAGTTTTCCCAATATTCGTGATTGCCACCAGGGCCACCGTGTAGACATAATAATTGAATGTCGCCTTTGCCCTGAGTATTCGTCCATAAATGGTAGCCATTATCCAGCGTGATGATTGTCGTTCCTTGTTTCAAATGATCACCTAATTTCTTCATATTTTAATTGTTATCTTACCACTGTTAACTAAGCAGGGTCAAAGAGACTAGGCAATCATAAAGAATTGCATTAAGTAGATAATTGGTAAGGTCGTGTTCACTAATTAACTGAATCAGTACGTTAACGTCATAGTAGCTGAGTATGGGAGGGGACTTCGGTCGAAACGATATAAAAATAATAATTAGAACGGGCCGTTTAGTCTGAATTTGGTTTATACTAGTTATTATGCTGGTCGGTACGACTGATAGACCAAGTTTCAGTCGTATTGTGACCGATTGTACACAATTGATTTGACGAGCGGTTACATTTTCAGCGATAATAAGTAAACTGCTCAGCACAGAAAGATGTAATATTACATTCTTTAAATTCAATTGCGGTTAGTTAACCAATATGAAATAATGGGTTAACTAATTAGAGATGGGTGAGATTGATATGGCAAATCAAGTCGCAGTTTTACGCTTGTTAATCCAAGCGGCGCCCGCGTACTGTTCGGGTGACTGGTTGGCACAACGACTTGCAATCAGTCGAACGGCTATTTGGAAATTAGTGCAAGGATTGCAAGCGGCGGGCCATACTATTGAGAGCCGGCATGGGCGAGGTTATCGGTATGTGGCCAATAATCAATTGAGTGCGCCGGTGATTGAATACGCGCTTACAGCGTTACCACCGTTTGATTTGACCGTGCTACCAACGGTTGATTCAACGAATGCCTATTTACGGCGGTTAGTCACGCAGACGCCTTTAGCACTTCCGAAAATCGTGGTTGCGGATACGCAAACTGCTGGTTACGGTCGGTCGGGGCGGGCATTTTATTCGCCAGCACAGACTGGAATTTACATGAGCATTGGGTTACCACTCAGTGACCAGAAGGCGTTAGACGCTGGTTTGTTGACAACGAGTACTGCGGTAGTCGTTGCTCAGACGCTGCAACAGCTGTTTGCGGTTGACGTTTCATTAAAGTGGGTCAATGATGTGTTAGTCAATCATCACAAGGTGGTTGGTATCTTATCAGAAGGCATCACTAGTCTCGAAACGGGGCAAATTTCAGCAGTCATTATTGGAATTGGCATTAACTTAACAACGACAGCTTTTCCAGCGCTACTAGCGCACAAAGCGGGCGCAGTCGTTGCCAATCCAAATGGTGTGACGCGCAATCAAGTGATTTGTGAGCTACTGCGGCGCTTTTTCAATAGCTATGGGACTTATCGTAGTGGGACTTTCATGGACGCTTATCGGAAACTCTCCATGGTGATCGATCAACAGGTCGAGTTGAAGAGCGGAACGCAAAAGTATCGTGGAGTCGTCACGGATATTGATGCACACGGGGCGTTAGTCGTCAAATTAGAGACTGGTCAGAGCCGTCATTTTAGTTCTGGTGAGATTACTAAGGTGAACCTCTTGTCCGGTGGTTATCATGGCTAGCAAGTTTGTAAAATCAATTTATCAAGTTACCGAACGAATCGCGTCAATCTTTTAAAATGATTTCTGATTCAATGTTTTACTGGTTCATACTGTTGTATAGTAGAAGTTAGTCACAAGTAGTGCTAATCAATTTCAATTTGATTAATTGAGCTGTTTGGTACGTCGAATCAACCTTAAATTGTTGATAACATAGGAATGATAACGGATGGATTAATAGACTCACGTTTGATTTATTTATATTGTAATTAAGTTCGGGGTTATATGTGTTTAATCAGCATAATGAATAAAGTGGTTAATAAAAATAATTAATGAAGTTTAAATAATGCTGGTCAATGCGGTCATTTACATATTATAGTAAAGGTACCGAAGCACTGGTGGGTTAGTTAATATTTGTAGAGACAATTCAAGGGGTAATAGGAATATGAATGAAAATTTGCGGAGCGTAAATATGAGCCGAACAATGAGTCGGATGAATCGACACCGGATGAATCCAAGACGTTATATCACCGGATTTGATGGTATCCGGACATTGGCGGTGCTGGGTGTCATCATCTATCACTTGATGCCGGCCTCACTACAAGGAGGTTACTTGGGAGTTCCGATCTTCTTCGTCGTTTCAGGTTATTTGATTACGGATATTTTATTACAAGATATTTTGAGTCGGGGGCATGTCCGGATATGGCGGTTTCTCGGACACCGGATGCGGCGGCTATATCCAGCATTCGTGACGATGTTGTTAGGGACAACAGCCTACATTACGCTGTTTCAACGGTCATTATTGACGAACATTCGGGCTACCGTATTAACGAATTTAGTCTACGTCTATAATTGGTTTGAAATCAATCACGGTCAAAGTTATTTTGACCGTTTCAATGGTGAATCACCGTTCACTCATTTGTGGTCGCTCTCAATTGAAGGACAATATTACTTATTCTGGCCATTAGTGATTGGTATCTTGATGGTCATCTTCAAGAAGCGTTCACGGGTCTTCTGGTTTATGATGATTGCTGCGGGTATTTCAGCGATAACCATGGCAATGTTGTATGATCCAGCGAATACGAATCGGGTGTACTACGGAACTGATACGCGGATGTTTGCAATCTTGTTAGGTTCTGGCCTTGCGTTTATCTGGCCATCACGGGAATTATCGGCGGATATCGCTAATGTTAATCGAGTGACACTGGATATCTTAGGCGGTGCTTCGCTAATTGCAATTATTTGGATGTTTTTCCAGATGTCCGGTCAATCTGATTTCACTTATCGTGGCGGTATGTTACTATTCACAGTCCTATCAACAGTGTTAGTTGCAACGGTGGCCCACCCGGCTAGTCATCTCAATCGCGTCTTGACGAATCCGTTGTTTAAGTACGTTGGGCAACGTAGTTATGGGATCTATCTCTACCAGTTCCCAGTGATGATTTTCTACGAAACTAAAGTTAAAAACATTGGTGATCATTTACTCCTCAATAGTTTGATTGAAGTTGCCTTAATTTTGATCGTGACGGAATTGAGTTATCGGTTTATTGAAAATCCAATGCGGCACTATGATTACAGTCGGTTATTGGTCGACTTCAAAGATTTCCTCCGCAAACCGAAGTTTAACCGCGTGACCACTGCGATTGTCGCTTTGACCACGGTCTTATTCGTTATTACGGCGGTTGGTTTCGTTCAACAGCCAAGTAAAGCGGAAGCTAACAAGAAGACTGAATTACAAAAGACGATTGCAGCTAACTCTAAAGCGGCTGATAAGAAGAATGCGGCGGCGCTCAAACGGCAAAAAGCTGCCCAGGCAGCGGCTGCTTCAAGCAAGAAGGTTGCGACTGAAAAGATGCAGACCAAGCAGGCTGAAGCGAAGTTGAACTCGAAGCAGAAGCAGGTGGAAAAGGAATACGATTTGAAGCCACAAGTTGTTCTAGCGATGGCCAATACGGATCTGACAGCCATTGGGGATTCGGTGTTACTGGATGTTTCTTCCGATCTTCAAGATGTTATCCCGGGTACGGTGGTTCAAGGTCGCGTTGGTCGTCAAGTGACGGAAGTTCCTGGAATCATTAATTCGCTGAAGTCGCAAGGGCAATTAGCCCATAACGTCCTATTGAACATTGGGACTAACGGGACAATTACGGATGATCAAGCTGAACAAGTCGTTAAACTGATTGGTAAGGATCGTCAGATTTTCTGGGTAACGGCCCACGTCCCAACACAGAGTTGGCAAAATCAGGTCAATGCTCAAATTGCCAAGACTGCTAAGAAGCATGCGAACGTGCATGTTATCGATTGGCATGGTCGTGCGCAGAATCAAAGTGGTTGGTTTGCAGATGACAATGTTCATCCAAATACGACTGGTAATCGCCAGTTAACGAATTTGATTGCGAACCGCATTGCCGAAGTTAATAACAATTAAAGATGAGTTCCAGCTTACGTTGATGGTAAGCTGGAACTTTTTTTGGCTAGTTCCGGACAGGTGGTGGTGTCCGACCTGGTCATGATAAGTGGCTGTTTAAGTTGAAGGTACACAAAAGGCCCACCAGTTAACGGTTGTGTGGTTAGTTGGTAGGCCATAATTAGTTAGTCTGTTATTTTTTTCATTGGGACGTGTAAGCGAATATCGTTCAAGTTAAGTGAGTACTGTAGGTCTTGATTGCCACGAATCGTCATCTTCATATCAGTTGCGTAAATGACTAGTCCGAGTTGATGCCCCTTCAGCAAGTGGTGGAACAGCGGTTGGAGATCCACAGAAAAGTCATAAAAGACATTTGGCTGAATCGCTTCTGCGTGCCATGGGTGGTGGCGGTTCTGTAAGTTAAGATGCCCCTTAGTAATCATCTTGAACGGCGTCTCACCCGCTAACTTGAAGCCCTTCAAATCATCTTCGCGCCAGTGGTAACCTAGATCAAGCGCTTTTGCAGCCAGCATTTGTGGGCTGACAGTCAAACGGCGCGCGGCCCCGAAGTCAATCAGCATAAAGCTCAACATGCCGAAATTCTTATTAACGGCGACAGAGCCCGCAACGTGCGGAATACCCACTAATAATTGATCCTCAGGTGCCTGCCAAGACTTGAACAAGAGGCGGTGATCATAGAGCGGATTTAACTTATCCTCTTGCAAGAGGTCGCGCTGCCAACTATCCAAATGATGCTTATAGTGGTCGAATAATTTGTCAGGCAATTTATCAGTAAAATGAGCGGCGCGTTGGTCAACTGTATGGTCAGCAGGAACTAATTCTTTGTACTGAACCTTAAAATCTAAAGCGTCGGTTGTGTCTTGCCACCAATTGTCATAGCCGTGCCAAGTTTGGGCTTGCGTGTTGTCTTGTACCAAGACGTTAGGCAAGAGTGTCTCCGCATGATTATCTAAACCATATAATTTATGGCTTAGCCACAAGTTCATCATGTCGGTGAAATCGAGCGATTGTAAGTTATTGATATAAATATGTTGTCCCTGGTGCAAAATGAGCTTTTTAGTAACGGGAACTGCCTGTAATTTATCCCATAAATTAGCTACGTTTCGGGGCTTAACGTTCCAGTCGTTGAGCCCGTGAACCATGATGATGTCCGCCTTAATTTTGTCAACGTTCTTGAGATAATTGCGTTCATCCCAGAAACGGTTATAGTTACCGCTTGCTCGGTCTTGGTCGGCAGTCAGTTCTGCCAGTTTCTGATCAAACGCGGGTTGGATCTGGTGAGCGTCACCGGCTTTTAAGCTTCGTGAGAAGACCTCAGCGGCGAGAACATCGGTGTCTTCGCCCTGGAACGTATCGGGAGCGACAACCAGGCCATTATCTCGATAATAGTCGTACCAGCTTGAGATGGCGGCCTCGGAAATAATCGTCTTAAGGCCAGCCACGCCCGTCGTAGCAGCGGCAGTTGCGAGGGTACCGAGGTAAGACCGGCCAGTCATAGCAACGGCGCCGTTGCACCACCAAGCTTTGATAGCGATATTGCCATCACGATTGGTGAAGGCTTGGCGTTTGCCAGTCAACCATTCAATAATTGCAACTGTTGAGGTCGTTTCATCAACGTCACCGGTAGGGGCTAGCCCATCCGAGTCGATCGAACCGATTCCAGCTGCATAGACGACAGCAAAACCGCGCGCTAGAAAGTAATCATTGAGCGTGTAGGACTTTTCTCGGCTGAAAGTCTCCTCTGCTGTATCGGTCGTCGTGGTCGCGGTTCGAGCGGCTGGTAGTTGCGCCGTTGTTGGCTGGAACTCAACATCCGCATAGGTATTTTCGTCCGGTTCCTTTGCAGTCAGGGGAACGTCTACGTTGTGCATTTGAGCATCGCCAGCTTGGTCGTTGATGCCCTGATTATAAGGACTAGCGGTATAGAGAACGGGAACTTTTAAGCCGGTTTCGGTCTCAGCTGGCCGAAGGATTTCAACTTTGAGCAGGTCCCGTTGGCCGTCGTGGTCAGTATCTAAAGGCGCTTCAACGTAGACGACGTCACGAATGAGCGCGTTGGTATCAAAGACGGCTTGGGCCTTACCATTGAAGAAGAGTGGCTTTTGATCGTTAGGTAATTGGTAAAATGGTACAAAGTAACCCCGGGTCGTGAGTGATTCAATCAAGGTTTGTCCATTATTCCCACGTGTATTTAATAATAGGTACCAAGCATAATAGAGGGCTTCACGATCAAAGGCGCTATCACCGACCATTGGCAAGTGAATATCGCGCATCGCCAGCAATGAATCGGCCAATTCAAAATCTTGACCAGGTAGAAAACCCAGTAACTGAAGTCCCACATTATAAAAGACTTGATTGTTCACGATAGTTGCATCGGCGAGCCATTCTGATAAAGTGTGCTGGCTGGTTGCCATGATGTTATTAAACTTGTGGGTCAAGCCGCTTGCCGTGTGGACTTCTGGTAAGCTTTTAGCTAGCAATGCCTGGTAGACGGCTGGAACAGTCGTCAGGGCGTCCATATCAGGCGTAATAAAATGAATTTTCGTAAGTTCGGCAATCGCGGTTTCCGAATCAGTCGGGACGATTGCAAATTGATTATTTTTCATAAGTAAATTCCCCATTAAGTATTATTAGAAATATTATACCGCTAATTAGTCGAGAACCAATGCTTCTTACTGACAAGTTTATAATGTTGTGGTAGGTTAATTGCAAAGTGAACTATCGAATGGAGGAACTAAGATTGAGTGATTTTCCAATTTTATATACGACCCAAGCAGTTAATGAAGACGGCATCGAAGGACACGCATATATTCCCAATGGTCTTGAGGTGGCCGTATCTAGTCCACTTAAGGCGGTGCCGGGCTCGAATCCGGAACAATTAATCGGATTGGCGCTCAGTACATGCCTTAACGCGACGCTGGAGGCAATCGAAAAGGAGCACGGCCAGACACATCAGAGCAAAGTCGTGACTACGGTGAAGATGTCGCGTGACCGTTTTGGGTACCAATTTTTCCTAGATGCTCGGGTCACGATTCCGGAAGTGGATGCTGAAACGGCAGCACGGTGGCTCGCGATTGCGGAAACGCGTTGTCCCGTTGCCAAGCTCGTTGGGCCATCAGCTAACGTGACGATTCAATTGGCTTAACCGTTGTGATATGGCCGCAGTAATCATTAATCGTAGTTTGTAAAAATGTCAGGGGATTGATTAAAACGTGGTTCGAGTTGGCAGCGATTAAAACTGCCAATTCGAACCACGTTGGTGTTAATGATGACTGCGAATTTGCTTGAAAAGTTGGCGTAAGCTTGGGTGCTGACAGTGATGATTAGTAACCGCTGACTGAACTTTATCGACCTGTTGTAGGGCAAGTTGCTTCGTTTTTTCGCGTTCGATTTTGAGCTGCTTGCTTAGTGCTCGCGATTTCCAAAAGCCGTTGATGCCGACGACAACTGGAATAATGTGTAATAAGGTTGTGGCGGGAATGAGCCAGGGATGCTTACTGAATAGTTGAACGACCTGGGTATGATGCTCATGAAGGTCGTCATGGATCGTTTTAGGTGTTAACATGATTAAACCACGCTCCTTAATTAAGTATCATTATCATACCTTAAAATGTAATCGTTGTCATCGTTAGCTGGCTGACAATAGTTAAAGCGCCCATCTCAAGTTGATCGATCACTTGAGATGGGCGCTTTTAGTTAGTACAAATCTAGATTGTTACTCATCAGCTTTATTCATGCGACTATGCCGAATGCCATAGCCAAAGTAAATGATGAGACCAAGGAGGAACCAGACTAGGGATGCCAGCCAAGTTTCCATGGATAGCTGGGTCATCATGAACAGGCACAGCAAGCCAGAAATAATTGGGAGAACCGGGTAAAGTGGCACGCGGAAGCCCTTGATCGCGTTGAGCTTGGGATTACGCCGTAGTAGCAAAATTCCAAAAGAAACGAAGGCGAAGGCAATTAATGTCCCGATATTAACCAAGTTTGCCAATTGGTCTAACGGAATGAGACCAGCAAGAATTGAAATCACGATTGTAACCGTCAACATGGCGTTTTTAGGGGCGTGGTGCTTATCGATTTTACCTAAGAAACGTGGGAGTAAGCCGTCACGGCCGATTGAATATAATAGCCGTGAGCTACTGTAGATCATCGTAACCATCATTGTGAACATGCCGGCGAGGGCACCAATCGAGATAATACCGGCAACGAAGTTTTGATGGACGAGTTGTAAAGCGAACGCCACTGCATCGTCAACGTTCAACTGTTTGTACGAAACCATCCCGGTCAGCACTCCTGAAACGAGAATGTAGAAGATGGTACAGATGACTAGGGTCCCAATGATCCCAATCGGCATGTTGCGCTTGGCATTTTTAACCTCGGCTGCCGACGAAGACACAGCATCAAATCCTAAGTAAGCGAAGAAGACGACCGCGGCGCCCTTGAGGATTCCCGTCCCACCAAATGGGGCAAAGGGTGTCCAGTTACTTGGTTTAACATAAAATGAGCCGACTAATAAGAACAACACAATGATTGCTAATTTTACGACCACAATAATATTGTTTAATCGAATCGACGTTTTTAGGCCGGTATCGATAATCCAAGCAATCAGACAGACAATCAGAATTGCGATCACGTTGATATAGGTCCCGTGGGCGGGGTCAAACGAACCGGTGATGGCTTTCGGTAACTTGAGGCCAAAACCAGCAATGAATGAATTAAAGTACGCGGCCCACCCAACGGCAACGGTCGCAACGGCTAGGACGTATTCGAGTACCAGAGCCCAACCAATGATCCAACCAATCATTTCGCCATAGACAATGTTTCCGTATGAATACGCGGAACCGGCGATTGGGAGCACCGAAGCAAACTCGGCGTAACACATTGCGGCGACGGCACACACAATGGCAGCCAAAACGAAAGATAAAATAATCCCGGGTCCCGCTTTTGTTGCGGCAACCGTTCCGGGTAGGATGAAAATCCCGGTCCCAATGACGGCACCAATCCCAAGTGCAATCAGATCGACTGCGGAGAGGGTTCGTTCAAAATGACTATCTTTTTGTAAATAGCGCTCCAAATCTTCTTTTTGGAAAATGCGCTGGAAAATCCCCATAACATGGACCACCTTTTTGGTTATTTGTAACAGTTAGTTGTCATTATCGACAAATCGTCATGTCAATATGATACCGTGGTTGATTATTAAAAGTCAATTAGAATCAGCCTTTTATTATTAATAACTCAATGGGATACGGAGCAAGATAGCTGGTTAATCATCATAGAAGCTGGTGACATTGCGACTGTCGAGGCAATGTTCGTGCTGACAATAGATTTGATGACGATAACGCGTAACCAGTCATGGTGGGGATTTAAAAAGCGTTGTGATGGCCGAATTACTAGTCATCACTTAAGCCGGCGGTAACGGTGCTAAGCTGAAGAGAAACGGGTCTGAATATGCGGTTGGGTAGCTGTTACTATTGTTATTTATAAGTTGATACTTTGTTATAACGAACGGTAGTCAAAGAATACACAAGGATAATACATTAAACTGTTAATTGGATTCGCCAAAGCTTATAATATTGTTATCAATAGAAATTTAATTTTAGAATGGTGGGATTAGGATGGGAGCGGCGATTGATATTACCGGTCAGCACTTCGGACGCTTAATAGCTGTTCACCGAGCGGGCCGGGCCAAGAATGGTAATGCGCTCTGGTTTTGTCAGTGTCAGTGTGGCCGGACGTGCGTGGTGGATTCCTACGTTTTGCGGCACGGCAAGACGCGTAGTTGTGGCTGTCTAGCCGTGGAACAGAGTCGGCAAAATATTTTTAATAATCCGCAAGCAGTTTCGCATATGGGGGACCCGCGTAATTTGAAGATTCGTGATCACCATACAGATGTGAGTTCAATCAAGAAGTCGAAGCGTAACACGAGTGGGGTCGTGGGCGTGAGCTATGACAAACAGTCAGGTTCCTGGGTTGCGCACTTCTACTACAAAGGAACGTACATATTAAACAAACATTTTGCGCATTTTGAAGATGCGGTTCGGGCCCGGCACGCTATGGAACAGCAATATTTAACGTCATCTGATAACTGAAACTGTCGGATGCCCACGTTAGGATTCACTAGCAAATTGTAGGCTAGCTAATATTGTGGATAATATTTGAAGGAACTGAAGTCGGTTAAGTGTCGAAGGGCTTCGACGTAATGTGTGCTTAGTCTGATGAGGATGGATGATAAATTTTAATGAGTTGAACAACGGGACTGGCAATCCGCTGCTCAACTTTTTGAGTCGGCACTAATCAAGCTTAATGATGACAATACCGTTGCGGTTTGCAGTGATGAGTAATCAATGCCCATTTGAGTGGTTGATTTAACCTTTCTTTTGAAGCGAAGAGGTTACAGTCAGTCGGAGTTCTGATAGAATAAGCATTACACGAGATAAGAGGGGGTAGCAAGATTGTCAACAATGTTAGTGGCGGAAGATTTATCCGCAGTCGGTGGAATCTCACTTAGTTCAGCGTTGCCCGTATTAACGGCGATGCAGTATGACGTGGCAGCACTGCCGACAAGCTTATTATCGACACATACTAGCGGGTACGGGACACCAGCCGTTGTCGACTTATCGACGTGGCTGCCGCAGGTCTTTGCGCATTGGACCCGTGCACAACTGCATTTTGATCAAGCCCTGATCGGCTACGTTGGTTCGGTCGCACTGTGCCAACAAATAACTACTTACTTAGAACAACAAACGCTGTCGCTATTAGTTGTTGACCCAGTACTCGGCGATCTCGGTCAACTCTATCAGGGCTTTGATCAGGACTATGTCGCGGCAATGCGTCAGCTTATTCAACAGGCGGATGTGATTTTGCCAAACACGACGGAGGCCGCATTGCTAACGGGAGCGCCCTATCAAGTGACGCCAGATTTAGAAGTTATTTTGCCAGCACTGCAAGCACAGTTGAAAACTGGCGCCCACGCAGTCATTACGGATGTCCAACGTGCTGATCAGATTGGCTGTGCCTGGTTGGATGAAGCTGGGCACGTGCAATACTGTGGTGCGCGACGTTTGCCGGGGCATTATAATGGTACCGGTGATACTTTAGCTGCTGTAATCGCGGGACTGTTGGGCCGGGGTTACGCGTTAGCACCAACGCTGGCGCGCGCTAATCAGTGGTTGAATATGGCGGTAGCAGAAACGATTGCACAAAATCGAACGGATGACCGGCAAGGGGTTGCACTGGGGGACTTGCTTCAGGCAATTTTAGCCCTCAATTGATGATGGAACATGTTATACTAGAGCATAATTCATAATTAGGAAGGTGCGACTTCATGAGTACAGAAGTAGCTAGTGGTGCGGTCGTCTATCAACAAAAAGATGGTCATCCCGCTTATTTATTATTACAGAGTGCGACCAGTGATTTTTGGGGCTTTCCGAAGGGGCACGTTGAAGGCAATGAAACGTTAGCTGAGGCGGCGCGACGTGAAATCCGTGAGGAAACTCAAATTGAAGCGACACTCGATACCAATTTTAAGGCGTATACCGAATATGACTTACCGAATGGTAATTTGAAGCAAGTCACACTGTTTGTCAGTGAAGTCCCAAGTGGTGTCGTAGTGACGCGGCAGCAAGCTGAAATCAGTGCAATTGGCTGGTTTGATTATGCTGCTGCCCGCGAACGATTGACTTACGATAATTTAAAGCAAATGTTAGATCAGGCTAACACCTACATTGAGCAGCATCTACAATAATACTGACTGTAAAAAAATTACTGGTGCCGTCGCATAAACGGTACCAGTAATTTTTAAACAATATTTTTAGATTGGCTTAGGCCTGGGTTTGTAAGTTTGCAACTGCATCTTCGATTGTTACGCCTTCAGCGAACAATTCTGGATGAAGTTTGTCAGTTGCGACAAACATTTGGCGTTGCGTATCTAAGACAATGCTGAACCAGCTATTTGTTTTTTGAAATTGCATATGACAAAACTCCCTTCTGAAAATTGTTGGTTTGCTACGAGATGCGTGAATCATCTATTTGAACCTTATAGGTACGTTACTATACTCGGTTTACCGAGCTAACGCAAATGAAAAGCTTTACATGGATTAAAAAATGGAGGTTTATCAACTTTGACAACGAAACGGATCTTTGTGATCACGGGACCAACGGGGAGTGGTAAGACCACTGTCAGTCATTACTTGCGGTCACAATACCAAATTCCTCAGGTGATTACTCATACGACCCGGGCTCCCCGGGAAGGTGAAGTCAGTGGGCGCGACTATTATTTTGAAACTCCGGCGAGTTTTGCCACGAAACATTATTTAGAACACGTGACCTATAGTGGTAATCAATACGGTTCTTCACGAGAAGGACTAGCGGCAGCCTGGGAACGGTCACCACTGATTAGTATCGTCTTAGATACGGCGGGGGCTATTACCTATGCGCGGGAGTTGGGCGAACAAGCGGTGGTGATTTATCTCGAGGTTGCTGATCAAGAGGCGCTAATTCAGCGTTTGACCAAGCGAGGAGATCTTCCTAGCCGGATAAAAAAGCGAGTTGCTAGTGATGAGTATTTGCGGGACCAGGCTTTGCCAGTAGGATTAGTGGGGCATGCACATGTTATCGTGAATGATGATTGGCAGGCGACGCGGCGCCAACTAGATGAGCTGGTCACTGAATATTGTCAGCATGATGTTGTGACGAAAGATTAGCGCTGACGTATAGACGGTCAACGTAATTCACTTTTACACTTGAGTATGCTAAACTAAATAGTAATGATTATGATTTAGTGAAGTCCTGGTCAGTAGGAGGCAGCAACATTATGGAAACACCAATTGAACAAGCCGTCGCAATTTTACGTCGCAATCAGTTTAAAATTACGAAGCAACGGCAGGCATTATTAGATTATCTGGTGACCTATCAGGACCACTATGTGGCAATTTCGGCCGTTGATGAGCACATGCGGACCTTATTTGCAGGAATGAGTCACAATACCATTTATCGCAATATTAAAGAGTTTGAAACGTTAGGATTATTGGAATTGAAGGCCCAGGCTAATCAAACCCTGGTTAAATATCAATGTGATTTCAAGCATCAACACCATCACCATTTTGTTTGTTCAAACTGTGGTAAGGTGACGGAACTGCAAGCGTGTCCGTTAGACGAGTATGAAGCACAATTACCGGGTTGTACGATTACGGGTCACCGCATCGAGATTTACGGTCTATGTGCCAATTGCACGAAAAAGCAGGCAATTAATAGCTGACGGGGAGTCGGCTTTTTTGTTGGCCTTGTTTGAGTAAAGAGTTTCTTAATTTGTGATAGAATTAGTGCATTCCGAACACGAGCATGGTTTAATTATAGATTAGAAAGAATAACGGCAAAGCCTCAGAAGGGAATGACATCGATGGCTTATCGAACACCACCATTTATTTCACCATTTGCAATTGTTTCAATTGTCCTTGCACTGGGGGCAACTAACGTGGTCGTTAATAAGACAACCCATACTGTCAATGGCGCCAAGGCCACTAGCAGTGTGGTCAAAAGTTCATCAGCTAGTTCCGCAAGTCTGAAAAAGAAAGCGGCTGATGATAGTAGCGATGAGAATAAATCCAAAGACAAATCCAGTTCAGATACATCTAATGATGAACAGAATAGTAGTTCCAGTAGTAGTACTGACGAGAATGATACGGACAGCAGCAGTGCTAATAAGACCAGTAGTTCATCAAGTTCAGCTGATGATACGAGTTCTAGTGCCACTAATAGTAGTACGACTGATAACAATAGTTCAACGACTGATACGAGTGACGATGATGAAAGCTCTGCTGCTGAGTCATCAAGTACGACCGCGTCAAGCTCGACAACGACAACGTCACAGTCGACAACGGATACCACTACTAGCGACGGGGGCGAATAACGAATGTTTAGTATTTTAGATATGATCAACCACGCCTTGGGTTACGTTAATGTCAATGTGAAGATTAAGAACCAAATCTATATCGGCATTGGAATTGCGGGTAATTTATACCTCGGTTATGTGGCAATTCGCTTGATGCAGAATGGCGCGTGGTTACGGGGCATCTTATATATGCTCGTTTTCTTGGCGCTGATTTATTTCATTACGTTAAACGTCATTTATTATTTTACTAATAAAACTGCGAAGTATGACTTATCACCACGTATTGAAAAATTGTTGGGTGGTAAGCCTAAAGAAGCGTTAGCAGCTGAAAAACAAGCACAACAAAGTCAGCAACAACCATACATTCCTGCGAACGGTATTTTTGATGGGCAGGAATTGTTGCCCGCCACGGTGAAGACTTCACGTGCTGAACAGGAGAATGTGCATCAAATTGTTGATCAACTACAAGCGGCGAACATTGTCCGATTAGATTACGGTGGCTTAACTGATGATGCCATCATTCAGCAGGCGCAGGCAACGGGTGAACCCGTTTATGCGATTGGGCAAGGCATTCAAATTCCTTTTTCGCAGTTAAAGTTGGAGAATCACCGGCTAGTTATTTACGCTGGAATCAATCAGATGGACCAATCCCCGGTTGGGCATATTACTAAGGTCGGCTTGACCGATGTTCATGATGCGCATGAGGATTATAAGTTGTACTTGGCCTCCACGGTAATCACAGGTGGTATGAGCAAGATTGCGGGCCGAACGTCGGCTATCGAGCAACCGGGCGATTACCAGGTAACCGCGCAGGTTGCGTATGAGGGAAGAGAAGATTAAGAGTGCTAAAAGACACGGGTAGTCAGCGAGCATTAACGTTGTTAGGCTGATAATCCTGGGCTTGGATTATCAGCCTAACAGGGTTAAGCGGAACTGACTGTGTCTTTTAGCACGTTTCGGCAAGCTGGAGTTAAGCGGAGCAAACTGCCTTTGGAAGCACGTTTCGGTAGCCAAATTGAATCTAAACACAAAACAACCGTTTTGAGCAGTGGCTCGAAACGGTTGTTTTGTCGGTATGGCTATTTAAAAAGCGCTAAAATGTCTAATGGTTTTTGGAAGCGGTGGGCCACTTTTTGATGGTCGGCGTTAGGGTCCATTCCCCAGACTGCCAGTCCAAAATCAACGTTAGCGGCCTGGGCAGTTTGTTCGTCACTGACGGAATCCCCGATGAAGAGTGCGTTTTGTGGCGCAACGTTGACTTTTTCGAGGGCTGTGAGTAGGGGGAGGGGATCTGGTTTGCGCTTAGGCGTATCGTCCGCACTGATTGTGACAGCCATCCGCATCATGAATGGATACGAGCGCATCCCACTTTCTAATTCGTTTCGTCGTTGGGAAGTCACGATTCCAAGTCTTAGTTCAGACGGCAACTGTTCAAAGAGGCTGGTAATGCCTGGATAAAGTTCAATCTGATCATAATGGCTGGCCATGACATCTTCGTATTGGGCCTGAAAGTGGTCAAACTCACTGGCTGCAATCCCCAATTCAGTCATTGCTTGTTCAGCGGCCATGGGAAAAGTCTTCTGCGCTTGGGCAGGACTAAATGGTTTGCCATAAGTAGCAAGTACCTCACGCATAACCGTCGTGTAAGCTGGTTGGCTATTAGTCAGCGTGCCGTCAATATCAAACATTAATGCTTGGTAAGTCATATAATCGTTCCTTCCAAAGTAGATTTAACTCCAGTATAGCAAATTCGTCCTTGACAGTGGTTAGGACAACCATTATAGTTAGATTAACAATTGATGAGGAGCTAATGATATGTCATTACCGTTAAATTCATTAAAATCTAGAACTAGCTTTTACTTTTGGTATTTTCGCTAGTGTTTGTGCCGGCTGCAGAGGTGCAAACACGAATCCGATGTTTGCATCGATGCGGTTGCCAAGAGTATTTTGTGATTTGACGGCGCCCATGGATGTTTGAAAATTCCAAGGGTGGCTAATAAGTTTGTTTCTGCGTGGTGGCGCACCCTTTGGAATTTCGAGGGGTGCGCTTTTTTGACCCTAGTCCAGTCCGCTTCCACCAACAAGATCAGCCAAACTTGGGAGGAATCTTTATGTCAATTAATTCAGAAACACTTGTTAACCATATGAATCATGAAATTGCGGCGATTCAGCCGTCTGATATTTTGGCGTTCAACGCTGAAATCGCAAATATTCCGGGTATCGTGCGTTTGACCCTCGGTGAACCGGATTTTAATACACCTGAGCACGTGAAACAAGCTGCAATCGAAAGCATTGAAGCGGATGAAAGCCACTATGCACCCTCGAACGGAACGTTGGCCTTGCGGACGGCTGCCGCTGAATTCTTGGCCGCTAAGTATGATGTCCATTATGATCCTGCTAGCGAAGTGATTATCACAGCTGGTGCGACCGGGGGCATTTATACAGCGTTGACTTCAATCCTTAATCCTGGGGATGAGGTCCTGATTCCAACCCCAATTTTTCCATTGTACATCGCAATCGTTAAATTATCTGGGGCAACACCAGTCTTCATGGATACCTCGGACAATGGCTTCGTGTTATCGCCTGACCAGTTACAAACGACGTTAGCAGCCCACCCCAAGACGAAAGCGGTGGTCCTTAACTTTCCTTCAAATCCAACCGGTGTGACTTACCGGCATGATGATCTGAAAGCCCTGGCCGCAGTGTTAGCTGATCAACCAATTTTTGTTTTGTCTGATGAAATTTATAGCGAATTGACGTATGGTGAGCCTCATGAATCGATTGCAAATTACTTACCAACACAAACTATTTTGCTTAACGGCGTCTCAAAGTCGCACGCGATGACGGGCTGGCGAATCGGCATCATGTGTGCGCCGAAAGCTATCACAGCACAACTGGGTAAGATTCACCAATTCACAGTGACTTCAACGACGACCAATGCTCAAGCAGCTGCGACGGAAGCATTGAAAAATGGGTTAGATGATGCCCAAGTAATGAAACGTGAGTACCAAGAACGGCGCGATTATTTGTATGATGCACTTAATGACCTTGGGTTCCAATCAGCTAAGCCAGAAGGGGCCTTCTATCTCTTCAGTAAGATTCCAGCCGGGTTGCCACAAAATAGTATGGCTTTTTGCCGTGAACTAGCCCATGAAGCACGTGTCGCTCTGATTCCAGGTAGCTCATTCGGCCCGGGTGGTGAAGGCTATGTTCGAATTAGTTATGCCGCTTCAATGGCCGATCTTAAGACGGCGGTCACGCGGCTCAGGACGTACGTTGCCAGCAAGAAGCAGGGGGCTTAAAGATGAAAATTTTAATGTATAGTGTTCGCGATGATGAACAGGATGCGATTCAAGCGTGGGCTGCGGCTCATCAAATTCAAGTAGATACGAATGATCTGGAATTCCATCCAGAAACTGCCGACCTGGTCAAGGGTTATGACGGCTTGGTCATTCAGCAACGCAGTCCAATTGGTGGTGATGCTAGCTTATACCAATCATTAGCTGCGGCCGGGTTAAAACAACTAACGAGTCGTACGGCTGGTGTGGATACAATCGATATTCCGGCAGCCAAGGCGGCTGGTCTTGTGGTCACGAACGTCCCAGCCTATTCGCCTAATTCAGTTGCTGAGATGTCGGTGGCACAAACCATGCGCTTGATTCGCAACTTGGAAATGTTTGATCAACGAATCAGCCAACAGAATTTTCAGTGGGCGGGACTGCAAGCACGAGAAATTCGATCATTAACCGTTGGTATTATTGGTGCGGGTCGTATTGGTGGCACGGCCGCTCGACTTTTCCACGGGTTAGGTGCCAAGGTGATTGCCTATGACGTGGTACGCCATCCTGAACTCGAAGACGTTTTAACCTACGTTGACACTAAGGAAGACCTATTGCGGCAGGCGGATGTCGTTGATTTACACGTGGATTTGAATGAGACCTCTGCGGGGTTGATCGATGCGGCAGCCTTGAAGTTAATGAAGACGGATGCCTACCTTATCAACGCCTCACGCGGACCAGTGATTGTCACCGATGATCTTGTGGCAGCGCTAAAGGCCGGTGAAATCGCCGGTTGTGCACTCGATACGGTTGAGGGTGAAAATGCGTTATTTAACCAAAATCATCAGGGTGAGGTGCTTCAAGATACCAACGTGGCACAATTAATGCAGATGCCCAACGTCATTATCACGCCACACGTGGGTTTCTATACGAATTTAGCGGTCAAAAACATGGTCGATATTAGCCTGGATGACGTCTTAGCAATTCTAAATGGTGAAACGACGGCCCACGCCTTTTAATGATGGCGTCAGCCGCTACTACCAGTATGGCTGTAGGAGACGGTGGCTGGTCAAAGTGCCCCACCGGTTAACTTGTTCGGCGACTCGCTGTTCGATAACTAGCTTATAGCGGGACTAATTTGGTGGTGCGTCCGCGACTGGGCTTCAGGTGTACTGGCAATGAAATAAGCCTTCCAAGCATATTGCTTGGAGGGCTTATTTGTCTCTTGAGTCGGCTGACTGGTCGTGACTAACTAGCTAATAGATTTGGCTAACCAGCCATTATCTAATAACTGGTGATAGTGCTTACCGATTGGCACCCACAGTTTAGCTTGCAGAATGCTACGGAGCTCATCCCAGAAGAGTGGATCGCGTTGTTCATTGGTGGATAAATTCAATTTTAAGTAGGCCCCCGTCTCAGTCTTGACAATCACAAAGGGATAAAAGACTTTGATAATCTGGGCTGCTATAATGTTAGTCATGTTAGCTGCTTGGTCAAGTAACATATTATCGTCTCCCGTTACAATGCAGATGATTAATTTCTTAATAGTTCTAGGTTAGCAGTGATTATTAAAGAAATGATTGCGGAAGCGTTAACAATTTTTAAAGTTCAGTTAGTTAAAACCACTAATTGTGAAAATTATGCGCCGGACGCTTCGGTGGCTTTCAGTAGTGGTATGATTAAAAGCGGGTTAAGTTTAGTTGTTAGAATAATATAAATTTTATTGAAATCATTGTCTAAAAATTATTCGGCCGTGGCAGTTCCAAAAAGAAAAGCGAATTATTATTGGCTTTTCACGAATAATGTTCAATATTGGAGCTGTTATTCAGCTATTTTAACTGAAAACAGTGTAGCTGTTTCTCACTATTTTATGGATATCGAACAATATTTAGCTACTTTTTGACAAAATTACTAATTATGTATTAAACTATTTAAATAGCATTAACGAAGAATAAGGATTTCTTAACTCTAATTATTAATGCAATAATTCTAGACCGTCAGTCAACAGGCTGATAGAGAAAGCGAAGGTGACTGCAATGTCAATGATCGAATTTCACGACGTCGAAAAGTATTATGGTGATTTTCACGCCCTCAAAAATATTAATTTAACGATTAATGAAGGTGAAAAAGTTGTTTTGATCGGACCATCTGGCTCAGGTAAGAGTACCTTGATTCGAACCGTTAACGGTTTGGAACGTGTCCAGTCAGGTCAATTGTTAGTCAATGGGTTTGATTTAGCCGACCGCAAAACGGATATGAATAAAATTCGCAAAAACGTTGGGATGGTGTTCCAACACTTTAATTTGTACGCTAACAAGACGGTGCTTGAAAATATCATGATTGCTCCCCGGTTAGTCTTGAAACGGCCGGAAGATGAGAATAAAAAATTAGCGATGGACTTATTAGATAGTGTCGGTCTGGCTGACAAGGCCAATAGCTTACCGAGCCAATTATCTGGTGGGCAATCACAACGAATCGCGATTGCACGTTCTTTAGCTATGAAGCCGAAGTGTCTCTTGTTTGATGAACCCACCTCAGCACTAGATCCCGAAATGATCGATGATGTGTTGAACGTGATGAAGAGTGTTGCCGAAGACTCCAGTATGACCATGTTAGTTGTGACCCACGAAATGGGCTTTGCTCGTGAAGTGGCCGATCGGGTTATTTTCATGGCTGATGGGGAAATCTTAGAAGATGATGCTAAAGAAAAGTTCTTTGATGGTCAGCCGTCTA
Source organism: Lactiplantibacillus sp. C232 (assembly GCF_023806725.1). Taxonomy (NCBI): domain Bacteria; kingdom Bacillati; phylum Bacillota; class Bacilli; order Lactobacillales; family Lactobacillaceae; genus Lactiplantibacillus; species Lactiplantibacillus sp. C232. The sequence continues at coordinate 32,165 of NZ_JAMSKZ010000015.1, read as the reverse complement.
ATGAACGGGCCCGTCAATTCTTGAGTAAAATTATTACACACTAATTTGTAGGGGAGGACCACGAATGAAGAAGCTGAAACGACTAATTGGCGCACTCGGCATGCTTGCCATGCTAGTGGTGGTCTTAACCGCTTGCGGTTCACGGCAATCATTAGCAAAACAGGATGTTTTGACCAATGATAAAGCTAGTAAGACGATTACGTGGGGTGTTAAAGCTGATACGAAATTATTTGGGTTGATGGACGTTAAAGATAATCAAATCAAGGGGTTTGACGCCGACATTGCGACGGCATTAACAAAGCGGGTGCTCGGTAAGAATGCTACCGCCAAGTTTGTCCAAGTAACGAGTCAAACGCGGATTCCATTGTTGAAGAATGGGAACATTGATGCCATTATCGCCACGATGACTATCACGCCGGAACGTGAAAAACAGGTTGATTTTACGAATTCATACTTTGATGCGGGGCAATCACTGTTGGTTAAAAAGGGCAGTGCCATTAAATCAGTTAAGGATTTGAATAAGTCGGGCACCAAGGTCCTTGGTGTGACCGGTGCAAACTCCGTTGAGAACATTAAGAAAGCAGCGCCTAAGGCTAAGGTGTTGGAATTATCCGACTATGCTCAGGCAATGACGGCGTTGAAATCTGGTCAAGGGGTCGCGTTGACTACTGATAACGGGATTCTTTACGGGATGGCGTCGCAAAACCCAGGGTACGAAGTGGTTGGGGGTACCTTCACGAAAGAACCATACGGGATCGCTGTTAATAAGGGTCAGGAACCGTTAAAAAAGGCTCTGAATAAAGCGCTCAAAGAAATTGAAGCGGACGGGACGTACAACCGCATCTTGAAGAAGTGGTTTGGTAACGTGGCCGGCTTCGACTATAAGGAGGCGTCACGCTAATGGGATACATTCTAACGCACTATTGGTCAGAGCTGATTCAAGGACTCGGATATACGTTGTTATCCAGTGTGATTGCTTTGGTATTCAGTACGATCATCGGAACAATGTTTGCTATCTTTGAAGTTTTGCCAAGTCGTACGATGCGCATCATTGGTCGAGTTTATATTGAAATTTTCCGGAACATTCCATTGTTAGTTATTGCGATGTTCTTCTACGTGATCATTCCAATGTATGTTGCCAAGATTGATGGCTTTACCGCGGGGACAATTGGGCTAACAATCTATACCTCGTCATTCATTGCGGAAACGGTTCGGGCCGGAATTCAATCTGTTGATCCTGGACAAATGGAAGGCGCCCGTGCTAATGGGATGACGTACTGGCAGGCAATGAGTAAAATTGTCTTACCACAGGCATTTAAAATCATCATTCCACCGTTGGGCAACCAGTTTATTAATCTGGTGAAGAACTCTTCTGTCCTAGCTTTCGTGGCTGGGTTCGACTTGATGTATCAAGCAAATTCAATTGCGTCACTATCGCTTGATACGATCAATAGCTACGTGGTTGTAGGGGTCTTTTACTTAATCATTACGTTGCCACTGAGTTATTACATGCGGCACTTAGAGAAAAAATTAGCAAACTAGAAGGGGGCGACGATTCATGCAAAACTTTATTCAAGCGTATTCGTGGATAAATATCCGGTTCTTGCTCGAAGGACTCTGGGTAACGGTGGAAGTGTCCGTCGTTTCCATCATTGCCAGTTTTATTATCGGTTCAGTCCTAGGGGTGCTTCGGTACGTCAAGATTAAATATTTATCGGCAGTGGTTGGGTTTGTTGTTGACATTATTCGAAACTTGCCATTGATCTTAATTATCTTCTTTACTTACTTTGGCTTGCCACACTTGGGATTCAAGCCTGGTATCATTTTCGCAGCCATCCTCGCTATGACGATTTTTGAATCGGCCATGTTAGCCGAAATCATTCGTTCAGGGATTTTGGCGGTTGATTACGGTCAGATGGAAGGCGCCCGGGCTAACGGGATGAGCTATGTACAAGCGTTATGGCACATTGTCTTTCCACAAGCAATCAAGAAGACGATCCCAACGATTGTGAGTCAATTTATCTCACTGATTAAGGATACATCGCTGGCAACCATTATTGTCTTACCTGAATTATTAAACCATGCGCAAATTATTTATGGTCAGAACTCAGCGTATATTTTACCGATGTTCTTAATGATCGCAGTCATGTACTTCATTATTTGTTACGCCTTGTCAATTCTGTCACGTGTGTTGGATAAGAAGTTAGCGTAATTAAACTGGTGGGATGATGGCTGAAATTCCTTAATGAAAAGACCAAACAAGCAATAATGCTTTGTTTGGCCTTTTTTATAAAAAATATTTAAATGTCTTGCAAAAAATAGAAGGCGTGATAATATAGTTACTGAAAACGTTTTCTATAAAACTGAAATTAAGGATTGTAACTCATACTCTTTGAGGCATTACCTTTTACTTGTTGAAATATACGGGTGAAGTGGGTGCCTCAAGGAGTTTTTTTGTATTGAAGGAGGTTCAGTGATGTTTGGAATTAAAAGAAAGAAAGTTGATGTCTTCGAGGTGGTTACACCGATTGAAGGTATTTGTATACCGATCACGGCCGTTATGGATGAAGTGTTTGCAAAGAAAATGATGGGTGATGGATTTGCTATTAGGCCGAGTGAGGACACTAATCAAGTTGTGGCACCGATTAGTGGGAAAATCGTTGCATTACCTGAAAGTAAACACGCTATTGGCATCATGGATGAGACTAGGGGCGTGTCTGTATTGGTTCACATTGGCCTAGATACAGTTGGCTTAAATGGTAGAGGCTTTACGGCACACGTCAAATTAAATCAAGAAGTTAAAGCAGGGACCCTATTAGTGACGCTCGATCGCCAAACGATGGCGACCGCGGGATTAGATATGACCACCATAGTTGTCTTTACAGAAGGTTATACGGGCGAAGTGCCACTTGGCAGTAAGCTTCATCAACAATTAGCAGCCGGCACACCAGTTTTAAAGCAAGCATAAACTATGTAAAGGAGTGCGAATTAAAATGCGGGTGGTGAAGAAAATTAATAACAACGTGGTCGTTTGTCTTGATCAACATGGTGAAGAATTGGTCGCCTTTGGTAAGGGATTAGGATTTCAAAAAGTCCCGTATGAGCTTACTGATATGACTAAAGTGACGATGACATTTTATAAATTAAACTATCAATACTATCAATTACTAAAAGAAATACCCACTGAAATCTTTGATTTGAGTGCGGCAATTGTTGAGCGAGCGCAGGCACTAATTCCAAGAATTTTGAATCCAAATATGATTTTTAGCTTAGCTGATCATATTAACTTTGCAATAACGCGACTAACCCATTATAAAAGCGCCCAGTTACCATTTTCATATGATGTGGAGCAATTATACCCACAAGAAACGGATGTTGGGTATTACGCCGTCAGGTTAATTAATCGACGGCTAAATATTCAATTACCAGTTTCCGAGGTCACAGCAATTGCCATGCATTTTGTCAATTCTCAGACTAATGATTTAGCGACCAATTCAAGTGTAAATAGCGACGATGAAATGATAAAAATCATCACAAAAATTATTGAACAAGAATATGAGCTTAGAATCAATCAAACCGAATTCACATACAACCGGTTTGTCATGCATTTACGGTATTACATTAAACGGATGAAGAAACATGAGCAAATTTCTGAAAATGATAATTCTAAATTATTCAATACGATGAGGCATGATGAGCCTGAAATTTACTTGGTAGCAAAGCGAATTGCAGACTACGTTGATAGTCAACTTGATACTAATAGTAATGATGATGAACTTTTCTACCTAATGATATATGTTAAAAGGATCGTTAATAAAATGAATACTCAAGCGTAACCGTTAATTAATGGAGGTGTATGCGACATGAAAAATAAGGATAAACAGTATGAAAAAGTGGCGAATGGTGTACTGGAAGCAGTTGGTGGTAGTGCGAATATTTCTTCGGTGACACATTGTATGACCCGATTACGTTTTAATTTGAAGGATGAAAGTATTCCTAATGATGGTGAGGTACAGAATATTCCAGGTGTGATTGGTGTCAATCGCGCTGGTGGCCAGTATCAAATCATTATTGGACAAGCAGTTAGCAAAGTTTATGATGCGTTACTTACGGTGGGTAATTTAACTAGAAACGCGCCAATTAATGAAGATTTAGATAATCGACCTAAAGAAAAGTTAACGTTTAAGTCTGCGGGAAATATGATTCTAAATAAATTGGCTGGATGTTTAACACCATTGATTCCGATGTTGATTGCTGCATCAATGTTTAAAATGTTTGCGGCCATTTTAGGACCAAGCATGTTCAATGTTCTTGGTACTAAAACATCGTTGTATCAGTTATTTACGTTGGTTGGTGATGCTGGATTCTACTTTTTTCCAATCATCTTAGGATATACAGCTGCTAAGCAATTTAATACGTCACGGATTATTTCAATGTTTTTAGGTGCAATTTTGATTGATCCTAATTTAATTAAAATTGTGACTGCTGGCAAGGCATTTAATATCTTCGGTACCGCAATGCCATTAGTTAATTATTCAAGTACGGTCATTCCAATTATTTTGTCGGTTTGGGTAATGTCGTATATTGAACGGTTCTTTAAGCGTTATGTACCAGAGTCGATTAGTACGATTGTTATCCCAACGTTGACGATTGCAATCATGTTGCCGATTTCGTTATGTATTTTAGGCCCAGCAGGAAACTTTATCGGCAATTACATTTGTACAGGAATATTGGCTTTTGGAAAATTAGGTGGCTTGCCAACGATTATCGCGGTTGGAGTGGTTGGTGCCTTATGGGAAATCTTGGTTATGACCGGGATGCATCTCTTAATGCTTACGACGATGATGATGATTTTTGCGCAATCGGGTCATGAAAACTTTGTCACACTTGGCGCAGTTGCCGCTAGTATGTCGGTCGCGGGCATGTGTTTGGGTGCGGCCTTACGAATTAAGGACCAAGATCAAAAGACCCTTGCTTGGGGTTATTTAATCGCTAGTATTATCGGAGGTGTGACTGAACCAGGATTATATGGACTAGCAATTCGTTATAAACGACCGTTTATTGGCATGATGATTGGTGGATTTTGCGGTGGCTTATATGCTGGCCTGACAACAGTTACAGCTTATGTCATGGTACCTGTTGCAAACTTTTTATCTTTAACTGCGTATGTTGGCGGGCAAACATCTAATGTGATTAACGGTGTGGTTAGTGGCGTGATTGCGTTTGTAGCAGCTGCTATTGCAACTTATGCGATTGGTGTTGAAGCCAATACAAACAAACAGGGGACTAAAGAATTTAAACTAGTGGAGGCTTAAAAGCTAATGGAAAGAAAAGTAATCGTTCGAGCTGATGATTTAGGTTATTCCGATGCAGTTAATGTTGGGATTGCACGAACAGTTCACAACGGGTTAATTAATAATGTGGGTGTTATGGTCAATATGCCAACGACGATGTCAGGATTAGCCATGATTAAAGATGCAGGGGTTTGCTTAGGTTTTCATACTGTTATATCTGCTGGCCGGCCATTAACAAATCCAAAATTGATTCCGAGCATCACTAATCCAGATGGTACCTTTCGTCATTCCTCGGATTATCGGGCGGCTATTCATGATTTTGTCGATCTTAATGAAGTTGTTTTGGAAATCGAAGCGCAATATCAAAAATTTGTAGCGTTAGTTGGTCGCCAGCCTGATTATTTTGAGGGTCATGCGGTAGTTAGTGATAACTTTGTTAAGGGATTGGAAATTGTGGGTGAACGTCATCACTTAAATCTTTTACGCTTTGCAGCAGGCCCAGATAGTCCGAGTGTGCTATTTAAGGGAAAGGTATTACATGTTTTTATGGAAAGTATGGGCAAAAACTATAACCCTTATGAAACGTTGAAACGTGCGGCACTAGCCCAATATAATGACGGCTATGCTATGATGGTTTGTCATCCTGGCTATTTGGATGACTACTTATTACAACATTCAAGCCTGACAGTTCCCCGGACGCAAGAAGTCGCAATGTTAACAGATCCTCAAATGCAGGAATGGTTAGAACGACAGCAGATCAAATTAATCAAATATAGTGAGGTTTAGTTACTAAGCGTTAAGGTAATCGGTAAGCAAATTAAATCACTTATTTCAATGCGCGTTGAAAAGCATAAAAAGAGCGTTGCTACTGAAAATATCTTCAGTAACAACGCTCTTTTACAAGTTATCAAGAATTTAAATTAAGCATTTTGATTTTGCTGCTGCTTCCAATAATAGATTGGGAACCCAACGGCCACGATAACCAAGGAAATCAGTACACCCGATAAGTCTGAGCCAATTTCACTGATAATCACGAACAGCGCGCCAAGAATCGCAATCAGTGGTGTGATCGGAAATCCAGGTGTCGAGAATGGTCGCTCAGAAGCTGGACGTCGTTTTCTTAAAATAAAGACACCAACGAAGGTTGTCACGTAGAAGCAGTAGACCGTGAAGATACAGAGGTCCGATAAGCGATCTGGATTGAAGAACAGGATCATAATACTAGCATAAACGAGAATGGCAATGGTTGCGGCGATCGGCTCGTGTGATTTTTTGTGCAAGTAACTGAGTTTTTTAGCGAATGGCAGCTGATTCTGAGCAGCCATGGCGTACACGATGCGGGGGAAGGTCATAATCTTGCCGTTTAAACAGCCCACCATCGAGATGATAATCCCAATGTTCAGTAGGCGCCCGCCAATTGTGCCAAACGCCGCTTGGGCAAAGTACAGCGTCGTTTGTTGCCCGAGTTTGTGGATCGTTGCCGCGGGTACGAAGTGGAGAATCCCATAGCTGACTAAGGTATACGCAATCAAGGCCATTGAAATCCCTAAAATAATGGCTTGTGGTAATAACTTCTGCGGGTTCTTGATTTCGCCACCCAAGTTAGCGACTAAGATCCAGCCATCATAGGCAAAAAGTGTTGCGAGGACGGCAACCCCGAAACTACCCGTTGATTGGGTAATTGTATGTAAAGACTGTCCCAGCGCATTCTGATTACCATAGAAGAGTCCAAAAATAATAATAGCCGCAATCGGTAATAATTTGCCCAACGTGGTCGCAATTTGAAATGCGGCGCCCCAACGGTTTTCGAACATGTTGAGGATTCCAATCAGGACGATGACGCCAATCGAGAGTGGCGCCTGCCAACCCGCCTGCAGGTTGAAGAAACCAACTAGTAATATACCAAGGTAAGCGCTAATTGAAGCGATGATAGCGGGACCGTAGACGGCGATTTGCATCCAACCAGAGAGAAAGCCCCACAATTTACCATAGATTTGTTCCATGTAGACATAGAGTCCGCCCGTATGCGGCATTTGGGCACCGACCTCGGCGATTGTTAAGCCCGCGGTCAACGTAATCAGTCCACCTAGTAACCAGGCGAGTAACGCAGCGCTCGGTGAGCCCGCACTATCAAGGACTGATGATTGCTTGAAGAAGATTCCTGACCCAATAACCGTACCAACGACGAGTGAAAGTGCTGACCAAAAACCGAGTGAACGGTTCAGGGTCGTTGCTTGCTTTGTTTCCTGCATTAACCTGAAATCCTCCCTTGAAACAACCAAATTCTAAATGATTGCACTTAGCATACCAGAGATTAATGGTGATGACAATCAAATATCGTTGGTTGTGGCCGGTTTTTCACCCAAAATCCGAACTAATAACGATATTTTAATAATAAAGTTCGACAAGATTCGAAATGATCAGTGTTATTCGGTTGGTGATTCGAGTTTCGACAAAATAGGATTGGGCGGCGTGGTGGCTTTAAATTAATTTATTTATCTTCCTAATATTAGCAGGGTTATTTAACGGGTCAGGTTAGTCATTAACTTAGTCATTAATTGAGTTAGTTGTGCCCACTCGGATTGATTGAGACCACCCTTAGCAGTCAATAAATCCGGCAAATCATTTAAAGCAAGTCGTGTTGCGGTTCCTTGAGGTGTCAGAGTGAGCAAGATGCTCCGTTCATCTTGGGGATTCCGATGGCGTGTAATTAAACCAGCTTGGGTCATTCGCTGTAGCACGGGCGTCAGCGTTCCCGTACTTAAATTTAGCTGGGTGCTCAACGTTTTGACCGTGACAGCGCGCGGCGGTGTCGCATAGAGTGCGACTAGAACCAAGTATTGTGGATAAGTGAGTCGGTGTGCTGTCAAAGTTGGTTGGTAGAGGCGTTGAATGGCATGGACTGTTGTGTAGGTTGAAAAACAGACGTGGTCTTCAAGGGGGCGAATTGTGGTTGTCTTCATGATAATTACCGCCTTTCATGCGATGAGTATTAAGTGCGGAGACGTTCTAATAATGATTGTGCACAATCGATTGATTGGATTATAGCACATTCTGACAATCTGTGGGCCTAGTTGCCCTAGTGCCGGTGGGATCTTATGGTCTGGTGGTCACGTTCAGTATGCAAACTGATGATTGTGGGTACCACTTGCAGTGACGTCATGGTAATAATTTTTGGTTCCTTCCTAAAAATACAGTATAATGCTACGAGTAGGTAAGAGAGTGGGGTTAGATTGATGGTAATTGCAATTGTGGTGTTGTTGATGCTGCTCAGCATCGGCTTATTTGGGTTGCTGTTAGCCGGTGCCAGACGGCAAGCAGCGCCATTTTTTGACCACAGTTTTGGTTTCGGCATGGTTATCGGGGCCGTGACGGATTTTCTTGACACACTTGGTATCGGAAGTTTCGTCGTGTCCACGGCAATTTTTCAAGCGAGCCATTATTTAAAGGATGAACGTAAGCTACCTGGAACTTTGAACACGATGCATGCGATTCCGACCGCGTTTGAGGCGTTTTTCTTTGTTACAGCAGTTGCGGTCGAGCCAGTGACACTGATTAGTTTAGTTTTAGCAGCAACGCTCGGCGCATTACTGGGTAGTGAAGTCATGACGAAGCTTAATCAGCGGTGGATTCAGTTAATCATGGCCGGTGCGTTAGTCATCACTGCTTTACTGATGGCAGCGAAGTTATTAGGTTGGATCAGTTTGCTGGGAGTTGCTAATCAGGCGACGGGGCTATCCGGTTGGAAATTATTGGTCGGCATTGGTGGCAACTTTATCCTAGGGTTACTGATGTCAGCCGGAGTCGGACTGTACGCACCGTGTATGGTAATGGTGTATTTTCTGGGATTGACCCCGATTGCCGCCTTCCCAATTATGATGCTGTCGTGCGCATTGTTGATGCCGATTTCGGCAGTGAATTTTATTCGCCATGACCGCGTCGATTATCGCGGCTTATTCGGCATTATTTTAGGCGGTATTATTGGCGTGGTGGTGGCAGCGACCTTAGTTAAGTCACTGTCCTTAACAGCCCTGAGTTGGTTGATCGTCTTAGTGAGCTGTTGGACGGCCTTTTCGTTATGGCGTGCCGCGCAACGCCGGAAAAATGTGTTATAGTCAACGGTATGAGTGGTTAGGCTAACCAAGCCTAGCCACTTTTTTGTCGTTGTTTAAAATGATTTTCAGGCTGCTAGAAAAAATAGCGGTCGCTGGTTGACAATTTATACAGCTGACTGTATAAATGAAAGGGCAGGTGATTAAGATGAATCATGATGAAATGGTGGCGCGGCAAGTTCTGATTTTAGCTCGTCAAATCAAGCGGCGTCGCAACCAACATTTGCGGACGGTGGGGTTAACGACTGAGCAAGCGGATGCACTGACCTTTTTTACGGATCAGCCAGGTCGCACGGTAACCGCGTTTAAGACGTACCAGGAAATCACCCATCAGACGGCCAGGATGATCGTGCAACGCTTGCAGACGCGCGGATATGTCCAATTAGTGGTCAGTCCAACGGATGCGCGTGCCAAGCAAGTGGTAGTGACCCCGAGTGGGCGTGCTAAACGCGAGCAGCTCCGTCAACATGGCTGGCAGACGAGTGCGCAAATGTTTGCCCATTTGGATGCCGAACAACAACAGGTATTTTTAGATTTGTTACGGCAAGTTAATCAGAATTTAGAAAGTGATGAGAATTGATGAAGACGCGTTTATATACGCCGGATGTAAAGTTAGTGTTAATGGCTAGTTTCTTCTTTTTAATGAGTCCAATGTTAATCAATCCCGTGATTGCAGGATTTGCGCACGGTATTGGCGCTAGTAGTGTGCTTGCCGGTACGATTGCCGGGTTAACGAATTTGACATCGCTAGTGCTCCGGCCACTTGCTGGGAATTTAACCGACCGGGTCTCTAAGTACCGTTTGACCTTCGTGGGGGGCTGTTTGTTGCTACTAGCTAGTTTAGGTTATAGTTTGACAACCAACGTGACGTTAATCATGTTATTGCGAATTTTGAATGGGTTGGGATATACCTTGTGTTCAGTTTGCATGGCAACCTGGATGGCTAGTTTATTGCCACCCGATCGAATTGGCTCTGGAATGGGCATTTATGGGCTAGCGAATGCGCTTGGAATGGCGTGCGGGCCGGCAATCAGTGTCTTCTTGTATCAACATTACAGTTACCAGAGTGTTTTTTGGTTAGCAGCGGGCTGTAGTTTACTGCTCATCATCATGATTCAATTCGTCGGTGATCATGGTGAACCAATTGTGACGCCTCAAACGGCTACGACTAAGCACCATATTCGCATCGTACAACCACGAGTAATCCCCGTGGCCTTGATTTTGCTTTTATTTTCATTACCATATTTTGCCACCCAAACCTATATTGTCAGCTACGTCGCTGCACGGCATTTTCATGTGGCAGCGGGGGTATTTTTCCCGGTGTACGCGGGTATTTTATTAGTATTGCGAATTATTCTCCGCGATTGGTTCGACCGGGTGCCATTTAAACGGTTCATCTGGTTATGCTTAATTTTTAATCTATTAGGATTGATTGGCTTAACTGACATGAACAATTGGGCGATGCTACTGCTGGGTGCAGCAGGACTGGCCGCCGGATACGGTTTGATGTTTTCAATTTGCCAAGCTAAAGCATTGATGCTCGTGCCGAAAGCTGATCATGGGCTAGCCAATAGTACATTTTATATTGGTGTTGATCTCGGAATGTCACTTGGCCCCATCATTGGCGGGCTGATTAGCAGTCAATTACCAATGGCGTGGTTTTATCCCGTGATGATGGTGACGCTGCCATTGATTATCGTTGTTTACCTAGTCAGTCGTCGGCAGTTAGCTTAGCCACCAACATGCTGGAGAAGGTTGTTCTTGGTATACACATGATTATGAATTTTTTCAGTAGGGGATATCAAAAAGTCACTTCAAGTTTACGACTGTCTGAAGTGACTTTTTATCTGCCTTTATATAAACATTTTGATGCCAAAATAAATAATAATAAGACCAAGAAATGGCGTTAATACGCGGTTGACCTTATCTAAATTTAAATGGCGAATCACGAGTGGTGTAATGATTGCGCCGATAATTGCGCCAATCATGAGGACCAATCCTGATTGCCAAGCAAAAGTACTAGTAAAGAGATGACCGATTAAACTGATTGTGGACATAACAGTTAACACATAGGTGGCAGTACCAGCGGCTTCAACGGCCGTTAACCCAAGAATTGCTAACCCGGCAGCCGTGGTCGCACCACCGCTTAAGCCGCCAATGCCGACCATCAATCCACTTAAAAGGCCAAAGAAGGCAGCTTGCCAAGGTTGGTGACCGGCTGTAGTTTGTTTAGAATGGTGAACATACTTGATTAGTACCATCGCACCCATAATCAAAAAAATTGTCCCGACAATCCAGTTATACAGTTGTTGGGGAATAAATTGTGCGCTGAATGTCCCGACGATGATACCGGGAACGGCCGCAATAATCATTTGATTGCCAATCTTGAAATTGACATTTTTGATTTTCAACTGTGTTAGAAAACCAAAGAATAAGGCTGGTAAGGCGACGATTAGGGAGGTTGGTACGGCTACCGCGGTTGCAAGGCCTACTTGACTGGTTAAGACACCTAGGTATAGGGCAGCACCTCCTCCACCAATCAGACTAACGAAGATGCCGATTAGTAATCCGGATAAAAAGACAAACGTAGTGAATTCCCCCTTAAATTGTATAATTATACCTTAAACGGAGTACACTCCGTTTGTCAAGTGATGCGTAAAAGTGTATGGTGAACTTAAGTAAATAGGAGGGTGTGTCGAATGCGAAAGGATGCACAAATTAACCAACAGAAAATTTTGACTGCTGCGCGACAACTCTTTGCCGCGCGTTCAATCGAAACCGTTAGTATGAAAGATATTGCGACGGCCGCTGGTATCGGTCCCGGAACGTTGTATCGTCACTATGCCCATAAAAGTACACTATGTTTGGCATTGGTAACGGACCGAGTCGCAACTTTTATTAAAACCAATCAAGTCTACTTGACCACGACCTCGGTAGGTGCAGCAGCACGTTTTGATCATGTTATTGGGGAATATTTAGCGATTCGTGAGCACAACATGGCGTTATTAATGAATGTCGAGGCCGGTGAACCTGGTCGCCGTCAATTTTATCAGAGCGAACTTTATCAACAATTATGTGACCTATTAACGCAACTGGTTCGTGATTTAAAGCCAACGCTTTCGAAACCGGCATGTGAGTTTCAAGCTGATATGTTAATTGCCATGCTGAAGGGGACTAGTTATGCTTTTCAACGTCAATGGCGAGGACGGTCGCAGTCCGAACTATTGGCGCAATTGCACGCGTTAATGGTGACTGAATGATGTTCACTATTGGCACTAGTGGTTTGGCGATTAACAGAGTGGGTTGATTGTTAAATCAAAAAAGATGGTTCTAGGCGGTTAATCCTAGAGCCATCTTTTTGAATGAGTCATTTAAGCAGGTGTCACCACGTATTTTTCATAACGTTGGGCATCGACAGTGTTGAGTTCGACTGTTAATTGGGTGCCATCAGCTAAGTAATCCGTTTTGAGAATGTTGGCGTGGTCATTTAAGTAAGCCACTACTTCACCATCATTGAACGGGATTAATAACGTTGTTGTCACGTAATTCTTAAAGACTTTGGCTTTGATCATACTGGTCAAAGCTTGTAGTGAGGCCTCATCACGCGCCGTATAGATGAGTTGATCATCTTGCTGGTTCGGGTAGTCGGCTTCGGTTAAATCAGCTTTATTGAAGGCATAAATCATAGGAACATCGTGCACACCGATTTCTTTGAGCGTCTTTTCAGTGGTCGCCATCATTTCCTTGTAATGGGGATCGGCGTAGTCGATGACTTGAATGAGTAAGTCAGCATTGGCAGCTTCGGCTAGCGTTGAACGGAAGGCGTTGATCAAGTTATGCGGCAAGTCGCTGACAAACCCGACTGTATCACTGAGCAGTAACTGCTTATTGTCAGGGAAGGTTAACTGACGAATACTTGTATCTAACGTTGCGAAAAGCATGTCTTTTTCGAAGACTTGCTTATCTTCACCCTTACCGAACAGTTTCACTAAACCATTCATAGTCGTTGATTTACCAGCGTTGGTATAACCGACTAACGCGACGTTGGGGAGCCCGGCTTTATCGCGTTGTGAACGTCGCACTACTTCGTCTTTATTGAGTTCCTTAAGTTCGTGCTTCGCGTGACTGATCCGGTCTTGAATTGTCCGGCGATTTAATTCCAGTTGCGTTTCACCAGCACCACGGTTGGTAAAGCCCCCGCCACCACCAGCAGCGGCCCCAGCCTGCTGGTCAAGGCGATTGGAGATACTCGTTCGTAATCGGGGAAGTTGGTATTGTAATTGGGCAATCTTAACTTGCAATTTGGCTTCCTTGCTCCGCGCACGGTTACCAAAAATTTCTAAGATCAGACCAGTACGGTCGATGATCTGAATGTCCGTTTGTTCCTCTAAGTTACGCACCTGACTAGGGGTCAGATCCGCGTTGATGACCATAATGTGCAAATCGTTGGCGGCTGCGACTTCTTTGATTTCGACAACTTTACCTTTGCCGAAGAAGGTGGCCGGGTTGGGTTTTTCCAATCCTTGGTCAATTCGCAGGGCCGCGTGCATATTATTGGCTGCAACGAGCGCTTCTAGCTCGGACATGGCGTAGTCGTAATTGGCGACCGTTTTAGACATGCCGGCAATGATGACTTCTTGTACTTTTTGAGCGTTGGTTTCAGACATACACTCACTCCTAACGTGTTATGATTGCATTAAGTATAACATGTCTAATCAAAATATTACGACTTCGGGTATTAGGGAGGAATCAAAAATGGGTTATGTGCTTGATTTGCGGCGGCAAGTTGGTCACCAACCGCTAGTAGTGGCCGGTGCGGCTTTAATGGCCCAAAATTCGATTGGCAAAATTGTCTTGATTTATCGAACCGATAACCACTGTTGGGGCTTGCCAGCTGGATCGACTGAACCGGGAGAGACGGTCCAGCAAACGGCGCGACGGGAATTGAAAGAAGAGACTGGGCTGACGGTGGGTGAGTTAACGCTGATCGATGTCTATAGTGGGCCCAAGATGCACTATCAGTATCCTAACGGGGACATTATTGACAGTGTCACCACGTTATATCGCGCCAATACAACGGGTGGTGAATTGATTCAAGCCACCGATGAGATGAGTACTGCGGCTTTCTTTGCTTTAGATGCTTTGCCGACACCGTTGACCCCACTGACAAAGTGGATGCTTTGCGGTGAGTAAGCTTGACCATGCAGATGAGGTTTGCTATAGTGGACTGAAATATTAAGATGAATTGTCACCGGACAACGTTAACCCAACTTCCTTAGGTCATTGTGGAAGTTGGGTGGACGTTGTCCTTTTTATTTTGAGGAGGAATTGATAATGACGTGGATTTATTTAATTATTGCTGGATTATTTGAAGTGGTATGGGCTACGATGATGAAATTAAGTAATGGGTTCAGTCACTTTGGCTATGCTGCGGCCACAGTAGTTGGCATGGTCTTGAGTTTTGGCTTCTTAGCATTAGCAACCAAACACTTACCGTTGAGTATTGCATATCCAATTTGGACCGGTATCGGTGCGGTCGGTGCGATAATTGTTGGCCTGGTTTTCTTCAAAGATACAATTGCACCCATCACGTGGATCTTCATTGCAATGCTGGTCATTGGCATTATTGGTATCAAAGTCACGAGTTAGGATTGGGGGGGTGTTAGTGGGTTTGTGATTCATCAGTGAAGCCCCAACAGCTTTTCAATATTTTTATAAAAGAATGACCACAAGCATGAAAGCGGTGTTATAATAACTTTAGAAGTTAAATGAATATTTGGGTTATTCTTAGACTTCTTCCGACCTGAGATAGACGCACTGTTGCCAAGACTTTACAAAATTTTCTTGTTACACCCGGTCAACGCACTACCTCTCGGAGGGGTTTCTTAATTTCGTCAGTAATTCTGTGTATAGTCTTGGTTGAGTACAACAAATAGTGAAAGAAGTGACGTCTGATGATGATGTATCCGTATCTGAATTTAGGCCCCAGAGATGGCGTCTTGATAATTGCAGCTGCTATTATGTTAGCTTTAACGGTAGTTTTTAATTGGTCAGTCTGGGAACTTTTGTTTGCTGTTGTGGCAGTCGTAATTGCGTTCTTAGCAGGAAGCATGAAACCGTCTAAGAAGAACGTGCTTGCTTTTTTGAAAAAATAGTTTGAATTGGGGTAGCATACCTGAATTCTTCAAACACGTCTTTAACCAGCAAAGTTTAAGGACATCATTGATAAGATAGCCGAGTTGGTTCTCTGTCAATTGATGTTGCGAATAGTGCTACGGGTGCTTAGTCAAACAATGGCGAGCACCTTTTTCAATTCGAATTGTTCAATAGCCCATGATTAAAATACAAATAAAGATATCTGTCGCCAGTAATCACGTATTTAGTTAATTACCAACAACAGTTATTTCAGAGCCAATATAAAAACGCTCGCGACCAGTCAGTGGTTGCGAGCGTTTTGTTTGATGAGCAAAATTATAAGTGTTGATTGACTTTCACGTCAGCTAAGTCTTGCGCATAATCGACGACGCGAATTTGATCGTCATCGATGTCGATGCGAGTGACGCTCCCGTTTTTGGGGCCGTTCGTGATGTCGATTTCAGGAGCAAAATGTGCGACCATACTGCGGATTGTCGTGCCGTGGGTAACCACGAGGACTTTTTGATGGTGATCGTGGTGAGCTTTCAAGTAGTCAAAGCCCTGGTTGATCCGTTCCCAGTACATCGAGTTGTCTTCAGCTTCATGCCAAGGGTCGATTTCACGCATCAGGTCGCGAGTCTGATCGATAGGCACGTGTTCAAGAAGTTCGTGCATGCTGGTGACCCCGTATTGGCGGCCAACTAGTGACCAAGTCCGACTTGAATCGTCACCTTCGAAATAACCATAGAAAACTTCCCGAAAGTTCATCAGTGTTTTAAAGGGCTGGGCGGTAGCACCCGCCGCTTGTCGAATGAGCTGAGCGGTGTCGATTGCCCGCTTAGAATCACTGCTGTAGTAGTAGTCAAAAGCCGTGTTCGCTAGTGCTTGACCGACCTTGGTTGCGGTGGCTTGTCCGTATTCAGTTAACGGCGAGTCAGACCAGCCTTGCATGCGATTATATAAGTTGAAAAAAGTCTGTCCGTGTCGAACAAAGTAAATTGAAAATTGAGCCATGTGTTTCTCCTTATTTAGTCGAGATGGTCTTTGCGGCCAAAGTAGTCTAACGTCACATCGTTGTCGCTAATTGTGAATTTCGTGACGCTCCCATTTTGGGGCCGTGCTGGTGAGGTCAGTGCGGCAAAACGAGCAGCAATACTGTAAATCGTATTGCCGTGGCTGACGACCAAAACTTTGTCCCCGTCGTGATGGTGAGCACGTAACGTATCGAGACCGCCATTGACCCGTTGCCAGAATTCGGCGTTATTTTCGGCGCGATGGAACGGGTCAGCTTCTTTACAGAAATCTTTGGCTTTTTCGATGCCGTATTGTTCAATAATTGCGGACAAACTAGGTGCTTGATGGGGCGCACCAACCATGAACCAGGTCTGCGACGTGTCATCACCTTCAAAATAGCCATAAAAGGCTTCACGGAAGGCGGCCATTGGTTGAACCGTCAAATCGGTATTGCCACTGGCAGGAAGAATTAATTCTGCGGTGCGCATTGCCCGCGTCATGTCACTGGCGTAAACGGCATCGAAATCAATACCGTTGAGCATTTTACCTGCATTGCGAGCGTCCTGTTCGCCGACAGCTGTGAGGGGGGAATCACACCAGCCCTGCATTCGGCGGTACTTGTTAAAGTAAGTTTGACCATGACGAATCATGTAAACGGAAAAAGTTGCCATTATTTACTCCTCTACTTGGTGTTCAAAACTAAGCCATAATGTGTTTAGTTTACCATAAAATGCACTGCGATTAATTAGCAGTTGCTAAGGCTTGTCGAATCTGAGCGGCCGTTTGCTTATTCCCGGTAAAGATTAAGCGGTCACCGTACATAATCGTCGTATTTCCATTGGGCGCGATCAGTTTCCGATTACGGATGACTTGACTAATGGTAATATCCTGAGCAAACTGTAAGTTCTTAATTTGAACATCAGTATAGAGATGGTTGAGGACCCGGACTTCGTAGATGCTGTTTTCAGTATCATTGAGCAATAGCAAGGTTGACGGTGATTCAATTAAGGCGCGCAGTAAAGTAATGTTGGCCTCTGGTGTATTGTAGACTTCGACGCCTAGCTCTCGGAGTTCATCTTCATGTTCGTTGAGCACATTGCGGTCTTCAAACCGAACGATGATCCGCCGTACACCGTATGCTTTGGCGGCTTTAGCAAGCTCGTAGTTACGTTCGGCATCAATATGGCCGAGTACCAAAATATCCGTGTCAAAGACGCCGTGATCCTGTAAGTCCTGGGCTGTGAAGTTTTCCATTAAGGTCACTGGCACTTGCGCGTGGTAGGTTTGATAATTCTCAGGATGATTCGTGTACATTGACACGTCGTACCAGCCTTTTCGTAGCTGTTGTGCAACGGGTACGGTGCTTAAGTTAGCGCCGATAAAGTGGACCGCTGTTTTGACCAGGTCTTCTTTTTCAGCTGAATAAAACTTGTTAAAAATCAGGGGTGAGATGACACAAGTGAGTAGCGCTGCGAGTAAGAAAGCGCCGGACTGGTCACTAGTAATTGTCTTCATTGACTTGGCAACTCGAAGAACGGCTAATACCATTGTCATTGTCGTTGCAGTCAGCGCGGTACCGGCTAAAGCATTGGCTTGCTTGAACCGTAACTTTAGGACCCAGTAGCCGCCAATCTTGGCAACCATGTATGCTAAGAAAAATAGTGGAATTAATAGTAAGGTTTTGCCACTTGTTAATAAGGTCCGTAAGTTCAAATCGACGCCAGTCGTAATGAAGAAAATCGGGATGAAGAAGCCGTAACCAATAGCATCCAAGCGTTCGCGGGTCGTTTCACTAGGGTTCAAGAGTTTCAAGACGATTCCGGCCACAAAAGCGCCCAGGATGTTTTCAGCACCGACAGATTCGGCCACCGTGACCATCGTTACAATCAAGAAGAAGGCTAACCGAATATCTAGTTGTGTCGTCGATTTGTTAATATTTTGATAGAAGCGGAAGAATGGTTTGAACCGTAAGAGTAATAGTGCGGCAACGGCTAAAATGAGTAATAGTAACCAGAGACTTTGTGAGTTACTGCCGTAGACGGATGCATAGAGCGTCAGTCCCATCATCGGTACAAGTTCACCAAAGACCGAGATGAGCAGAATCGTTTGTCCGAAAGCCTTACTAAGCAATTCCTGTTCTTTTAAAGCTGCAATTACAATACCAAGTGAAATCGTGCCAAATAAAATCGCGGCAAGCCAGAAATCACTGAAGAGGCCGCTGACTTTAAAAGCAGCGGCGAGTAACAGCGATAGAACAATAATTGTGCTGTAGGCGTACACCGAAAGTCGAACTGGCGAATATTTCGGTGTGTTGACCGCGTTTTTTTGTTCTAAAGGTGTTAACGCCGTGCGCCGCTTCTTAAATAGGCTAAAGTCAATTTCAAGTCCACTTAAGAACAGCAGGACGATGACGCCAATCGTTGAGAGTTGTGAGATAAGGTCAGAGGTGTTCACAAAGTTAAACACGCTGGGGCCAATTACGATACCGACAATGATTTCCATGACGGCCGTTGGCAAACTGTTGATTTTGAATTTAGCCATGATAAGCGGAATTAATAATGCGGCTAATAAAATAATGACTAAGGAAACTTGATCCATGAATAAATACCTCGATTCGTTTTAGTACACACGGAGCTGATCATCATCAAAGCCCCAGAAAGCTTCGCTAGCATGTGCATCGGTGAAAACTTTCAGGATTTGGTCGACACCAGGGGCTAATTTGTCAGGCGTCAGTTGGCTCAATGGTTGCCAACTAATGGCCCCCTCGTATGAGCCGGCTAGCAAATCACCGTGATAGTGACTAGTGGTGTATAAGGTACCAAGCGACACGTCGCCGTCCGCATTTTCGACCCACGTTACGGTGCCAACTAATTTTAATTGATCGACGTGCAAGCCGGTTTCTTCTAATACTTCACGCTTCATCGCGGTTACTTGTGATTCACCGCGATCAACATGGCCGCCAGGAAAAGTTAACCCCGACCACTGTGCGTCAATCTTATTTTCAACCAGGACATCGCCGGTCGCTGGATTGGTGATAAGGCACATGTTGACGAGTTCTGCACGGACGGTCCGGTCGTGGTGTTCATGCTGATCCTTAGTGGCTAACCAGTCTTGGGCCTTGTCATTGATGCTTGCCATGAATGCTGCTTTCGTTTGTAGGTAGGCTGCGAGATCGGCTTGTCCATTGCGCACACCTTTTTCGCGAATGGCAGTATACTTGCGGCCGTCTGTCCGGTGCGCATTGAGATAATCCCGGAAAGTGAGCAATTGCTGATAATGCTGTTCATCAGTTGTAATGATCACGTGGATGTCGTTAGCAGCTAATTGCGTTGCGTAAGTATGCGTTGTTCCAGCGACCGGTCGTGCGTGTAACGTAGCTACGGCAGCCGCCTGATCTTTAACAAGCAACGCCAAGTCAATTGTTGGACGCGCTAATAATTGGGGCATGGCCGTACTACCCACGTGACTACTTTTTAATAGATTCGCCTGTAATTGCTGGCGTAACAAGGTTTGATACTCGATTGCTTGCTTTTGCCAGTCAGATTGATAGGCAGTTAATTGAATTGGTTGCATAGAATCCCTCCACTCGAATAAGTCATTGAAAGGATACACTTTTTGAGTGGTTTTGAAAAGGAAAGACATGCCTTTCAAGAAATTAGAACGATAATATTTAAGTTGAACGGCAGTTGACACACGGCTGAGAAAACGCTATCATTGATTTATACATTAATAGTAATTAACTGGGATTGTAATAGCAGTGTTCAGGAGCTACACAAAACCCGCTTAGTCGACAGGCTAAGTGGGCTTTTTTTATGGGAATTTTCAAGTTGAATGGAGATGAGAATGATGCGAATCAAAAAGGTGCTTAATAATAATGCGTTTATAACCCATAATGATGATCATCAAGAAATGATTGTTATTGGAAAAGCAATCGCATATGGAAAACATTTCAATGATACCGTTGACGAAAGTAAGGTATACAAAATGTTTACCCCCATTAGTCGAGGTGATCGGAAGCTGATTTTGGACATGGTTAACGAAATTCCAATCCAGTATTTTCAAATCGCTAAACAGATTGTTGATAAAGCAGAGTCTGATGAAAATATCGAGCTGACAGATAGTGTGTATATTGCGCTAACTGATCATATTTCGTCTAGTGTTGATCGAATTAAATCTGGTTTAATGTTGACTAATCAATTCTTATGGGAAATTCGCAGTTATTATCCAAAAGAATATCAGATTGGACAATGGGCGATTCAACTAATCAACGGTACCTGTGATGTTACCCTACCGGATGATGAAGCTGGATTCATTGCGATTCATATCATTAGCGGCGAATTAGGTGAGCAATTGGATGAATTTCATGAAATTATTAATTTCATTAAGAAGATTACAAGTATTGTGACCTATCAATTATCAGTTGAAATTGATCGCGATTCGCTCGATTATAATCGCTTCGTTACGCATTTAAAATTCTTTTGGCAATACATGATGGAAAATGATAAAAAGCACACGATTGGTGACCTGAGTGATGAAATGCTGGCAATCATCAAGGGGAAAAAGGTAGCGGCTTATGAATGTGCATTAAAAGTGAAAGACTTTGTTCAGAAGACCTATCACTATACGCTTAACAATGAAGATTTACTGTACATGACGATTCATATCGCAAGAATTGCGGATGCAAATTAGGGGGCAGAATAATGACATATAAAGAAATGAACGACCAGATTATTAATGGTGTCGGGGGTAAAAGTAATATTGAGTCAGTTGTACACTGTGCAACAAGGCTGAGATTCGTGCTGAAGGATGAGGCCAAGGCAGATGATGATTTGGTACGGTCGATTCCAGGAATTTTACAAGTTGTCAAAAAAGCGGGACAGTACCAATTAGTTATCGGAAATAATGTTGAGGATGTTTATAATGAACTTTCTGATATGTTACAGCTGGATGAAAATGTAGATCATAATCAGTCTAAGGATAAGCGGAGTATTTTCGACAAAATAATTAGTACGATTACTGGCTCAATTGCACCTGCGATTCCATTGCTTGCTGGTGCTGGGATGGGGAAAGTATTGTTGCTCATTCTGACACTGTCTGGATTATTAACTGAAAAAAGTCAAACTTATCAGATGTTAAATTTGATTTTTGATACTGGCTATTTCTTTATGCCAGCATTTATTGGATTTTCCGCTGCTAAGATTTTTAAGACAAACCAATTTCTAGGGGCATTTATGGGATTGGTCACTGTTAATCCAAATTGGGTTGCAATGGTAGCGGCTGGGAAGCCTGTTAGTTTCATAGGTGTTCCTATCCAATTGGTTTCTTATTCTTCAACCTTGATTACAGCTGTTTTATCCGTATGGTTAATGTCTTATATTGAAAAGTTTGTAAAGAAGATTACGCCAGGCATGATTAAAGTCTTTGCAGAGCCGATGCTTATCATGTTGATTACTGCACCACTGACTTTTATTGTTCTTGGACCAATTGCCAATTTGATTTCAATGGGAATTGCAAGTATAAGCATGTTCTTGTATGATAACGCCGGCTTTATCGCAATTCCGCTACTTGCTGCCGCATATCCATGGTTAGTTTCTATTGGTATTCATAAAGCGCTCAGTCCAATTAGTATCCAATTAGTTGCGACACAGGGATTTGATCCAATAATTCGGGTTGTGGCTTTGTGTTCGAACATGTCACAAGCTGCCGCATCATTAGCAGTCGGTTTGAAAACCAAAAATAAGCAGTTGAGAGCCTTAGCACTTTCATCCACTGTGACAGCATATCTTGGTGGTATTACCGAACCAGCCATGTTTGGTGTGAATCTGAAGTTAAAGAAGCCGATGTACGGTGCCATGATTGGTGGGGCAGTTGCCGGTTTGTTTGCCGGATTTATGAAAATGAAAGCATTTATTTATGTCACTCCTGGACTACTCAGCTTACCAATGTGGGTATCTAAGACAGAAAACTACGTCGTATTGGCAGTCGCTACCATTGTTATTGCTAGTGTGGCAACATTTATCGCAACTTGGTTGATTGGCTTCGAAGATCCTGTCAGCGAGGAAGTTATGAAACAAAAGCAGGCGCAGGCGAACAAAGTGGTGACGACTAAACATTCGATTAATAGCCCCGTTGTTGGGGAAGCTCGGATGTTGAATGAAGTTAATGATGAAACGTTTGCAAGTGGCGTTATGGGCAAAGGGATTGCTGTCATCCCAACTGAGGGTGTCGTGATTGCCCCCACGGATGGTGTTGCATCAGCTGTCTTTGATACCAGCCATGCGATTGGCCTTCATTTAGATAATGATGCTGATTTGTTGATTCATGTGGGAATTGATACTGTTGAATTAAAAGGTCAATATTTTGAAACATTAGTAAAAAAGGGTGAGCGCTTTCACGCAGGTCAAGAGTTATTACGGTTTGATTTAGACAAGATAAAACAGGCTGGATATGATCCAACGGTTATGATTATTGTGTTAAATACAAAGGACTTTTTAGAGGTCCTACCAGTACCAGAATCGAACGAATCTGTAACCGCAGATAATAATTTATTAATGTTAGCGTAAGTGAGGTAGGATTGATGGATGTTTACAAAACGAGTCCTAACTTTATGTGGGGCGTAGCAACTGCTGCTAATCAAGTAGAAGGCGCATGGAACGAGGACGGTAAAGGCATGTCTATTGCAGATTGCCTGCGTTATCGGCCGCAAATTGATAGTAGTGACTATCAAGCGGTGAACCAAATGGATAGTGCTGAAATTGAAAACGCCTTAAATGATGAATCGACTAAAGGTTGGGCAAAACGGCATGGTGTGGATTTTTATCATCATTATCGAGAAGATATTAAACAGTTGGCAGATACAGGAATCAATACCTATCGATTCTCGATAAGTTGGGCCCGTATTTTTCCAAATGGTGACGATAAGTGTCCTAATCAAGCGGGGTTAGACTTCTACCTGTCACTAGTTAAAGAATTGGCAAAGTACCAAATTACACCAGTGGTGACGCTATCCCACTACGAAATGCCGTTAAACTTAGTGCTAAATTATGATGCTTGGTATGATCGACGAGTGGCAGACTTTTTTGGGCGTTATGCGCGAACCGTCATTGATTATTTACATGATTATGTCAAGTACTGGATTCCGATTAATGAAATTGACAGTATTATTAGGCACCCATTCTCATCAGCTGGATTAGTCGCAGATCGTTTTGCTAGTCATGATTTTAAAACGGTTATTTATCAAGCAATGCATCATCAGTTTGTGGCAGCGGCACAGGTTGTCAAGTATTGTCATCGTCACTATCCACAGATGCAAGTTGGTAGCATGATTACTAGAACGATGGTTTATCCATATAATAGTGATCCCAATAATGTGCTTGCAGCAACGCAAACGATGCGTGAGGTGTATGCATTTAGCGATATTCAAGTGCGTGGAGAATACCCTGAATTCTTGTTAACTAAGCTGAAAAAAGCACATATTACGATTGAATTTCAGGAGGGTGATCAGGAAGTACTACGTGAGAATACGGCCGATTTTGTGGCCTTTAGTTACTACTCCTCAATTTGCACGGCTAGTAATGTGGAAGGCCTGCGGGTGACCAAGGCTAATCGAACCGTTGGCGTTTATAATCGGTACTTGCCTGAGAGTGAGTGGGGGTGGCAGATTGATCCAGTTGGATTGAGACTATCTTTAATCGATTTGTTCGATCGCTACCAAAAGCCGTTATTCATTGTCGAAAATGGCCTAGGTGCTGTGGATGAGTTGAGCAGTGATCTTCGTGTTCATGACATATATCGAATCAGTTACTTGCGCCAGCACATTCGGCAGATGTTAATAGCCATTGCGAATGATGGTGTGGACTTAATGGGGTACTGTATGTGGGGAACCACCGATATGATATCTGCGTCGTCAAACCAAATGTCAAAGCGGTATGGTTTAATCTATGTTGACTTAGATGATAATGGTGATGGCTCATATAATCGATATTTAAAGGACAGTTATTTCTGGTATCAAGAATTACTAAGCTATAAGAATCAAATTCCAGCAATTTTTTTAGATGAAAATAGTATAGTCGTTCAATGAGCCTAATAAAAAAAGGGCGCAATTTAATTTGCGGCCTTTTTTTACTAATTCTATTTATAAGAAATCCGCTGTTGTCGCCAGGTCTTAATCAGCGCAACCACTGTGGCTGGAATGAGCGCGGCGGCCGTAATTCCTAGAAAACAGAGCGAGAGGTGGCTTTGTACGAAACTGATCGAGCCAAAGAAGTAACCGAGTGAACAGCCGACACTGACCCAGATACCAACGCCAACTAAGTTCCAGATAGCGAAGGTCGGTTGTGGCATTTTAGCGGCCCCGGCACTCAGCGGGACAAAGGTCCGCACGAGTGGAACAAAGCGGCCAAACATGACAGCTTTCGCGCCATACTTAGCAAAAAATTGTTGTGCGCGTTGTTGCTTGGATTGGGGGAGGTGGCGTTGCAACCACGGTAAGCGAATCAGGTGGCGGCCAATTTCGAAATTGACAGTGTCGCCAATTACAGCAGCCACAAAGAATACTGGCACCAGAATCTGAATACTGAGGGCGTCGCTGTGAGTTGCAGCCATCGTGCTGGCGAGAAAGATCAATGATTCGCCGGGAAGAAATGGGAAAACGACCATGCCCGTTTCAAGAAAGATAACGGCGAATAATAAGATGTAAGACCAACTATCAAGTGTGGTTAATAGTGGGACGATACTTTGTTCTAAGTGGGTTAAAATGGTTATTAAATTGACCAACGGCGCCACCTCCAATTTAAGTTGCATTTATTATAAGCGTCTGCGGGTTGAAAAACAGATGTAACCGATTACATTTCTTTCAGTTTAACACAATCGTAACTTTGATAGACCAATGTTCAAACAAATTTACATAAAAAATCAAAAACTGGCGTCTGCCATGGGTTATTAATTGAGTCGGGGCGCCGATAGTGATAAAATTATTGTTCGATATTTAGGAATGGAGGGCGTTCAATGGCTAAGTCAATTAAAGCTGCAGAACAGGAACACTTAGATCATGTGGTTGCGAAAATTAAGGTGGCTGAAGAGCAACAAAGCCAAACCATTACGCGCTCGGAAAAAGATCAGGCCGATATTAAACGTGACTTGCTGAATAACATCAATATAAAAACGGATAGTTACGAAGGCATGATGGAGACCGGATTATCCGTGCGGCAGCAACAACAGATGATGGATGAGCGGCAGAATAGTTGGAAGCACGCGACTAAGCAATTATCGACGTTAAAAAAGTTGGAAAAGAATGCTTATTTTGCGCGGATCGATTTTCATGAGACTGGCGAGCCTAAGCCTGAGACGATTTATATCGGACTCAGTTCATTTTCTGACACGCCAGATCACTTTTTGATCTACGACTGGCGAGCGCCTATTTCCAGTATTTATTATGACGGTGGGTTAGGGCACGTGACGTACCAGACTCCGGATGGTGAACAGACCGTTAATGTGAAGTTGAAGCGGCAGTTGATGGTTGAGAATGGCCAGATCGTGACAGTCTACGATACTGATGAAGCCGTTGGTGACTCGATGCTACTAGAAGTGTTGGATGAAAAGTCCGATGTGAAGATGAAGAGTATCGTGACGACGATTCAAAAGGAACAAAATACCATTATTCGGGATACGAGTTCTGACCTCCTGTTTGTGCAGGGGGCGGCCGGTTCCGGGAAGACCTCGTCCGTTTTACAACGGGTCGCATACTTGTTGTATCGTTACCGGGGTAATTTGACGGCCGGACAAGTCATCTTGTTCTCACCAAATCAACTCTTTAATGATTATATTAACCAAGTATTGCCCGAACTGGGTGAACAAAACATGGTTCAGATGACTTATTTCCAATACGCATCGTACCGGTTACCACACATGCAAGTTGAAACTTTACAGCAGCGGTTTGAAACTGAAAATACACCGCAGATGGCAAAGGTTACGAAGTTGGAAGGTAGCCTTGCATTCTTCAACGCGGTTACCACGTATGGCCGACATTTGGAACAAGCGGACATGCGTTTCCGTAACATTACGTTGAACGATGAAGTGATTATTTCCCGGGAAAAGATTAAATCGATTTACTACTCTTTCAACGAAAACTACCACTTAGCGAACCGGTTATCAGCAACTAAGGAAGAATTAATCAAGATTTTGAATCGCAAGGTTGAATCGGAGATGCGTTCCAAGTGGGTCGAAGAAGCGGTTCAAGACTTATCACGCGAAGAGATCAATCAATTATATGGCAATCAGCCGCGGGAATTTAAGAATGGCGATAAAGAGTTTAAATTCTTAGCACGTAAAATTGTGATGCAACGCTTAGGAAAAGCCCGGACGCAAATCGTGCGTAACCGTTTCTTGAGCATCAACATGCAGTACGCGCATTTCTTACGCGAAGTACCGAAGATCATCAAGTTGGCTGATCACGGTATCTCAGCTGCTGACTGGGATGCTACGGTTGAACGGAAACTAGCCGAGATTAAGGAACGTCATATCTCGTTAACAACGGTCTCAGCTTACATGTACCTGCATGACTTAATGACCGGAAAGCACGGGCAGCGTGACATCCGGTTTGTCTTCTTGGATGAGATTCAAGATTACAACGCCTTTCAGCTAGCGTTCCTGAAGTTTAGCTTCCCTCAAGCCCGCTTCACAATGCTCGGTGACTTGAACCAGGCGATTTTTACCAAGGAAAACAGCCATTCGCTGATCAATGAATTGGCCACATTATTTGACCCTGAAAAGACGCGGGTCGTGCAATTGACTAAATCGTACCGGTCAACGCAACAGATTACTGATTTCACCAAGGAAATTTTAGTCAATGGTGAAGCCGTCACGGCTTTTGATCGTCAGGGCGACTTGCCAAATGTCGTTGTGACGCCTAACTTTGAAGCAGGGGTTGATCAAGTCGTTGATCAGCTAGCGATGAACGATTCTGAACGTGATACGACGGCAATTATCGGGAAATCCTTAGCAGAATGCGAGGCGCTCACGAAGGCCCTGAAAGCTCGTGGTGAGCAGGTCACGTTGATTCAAACTGAAAATCAACGCTTGGCTCCTGGTGTCATTGTAGTCCCGTCTTTCTTAGCAAAAGGGTTGGAGTTTGACGCGGTCATCGTGTGGAACGCTAATCAGGAAAATTACCAACGTGAAGATGAACGGCAACTATTATATACAATCTGTTCACGGGCCATGCACGAGCTAACGCTAGTCGCGGTGGGGAGCTTGTCACCGTTACTAGCGCGGGTGAACCACGCCTTGTATACATTAAATGAAGCAAAAGTTTAAGTCAGTTTAAGACAGTGAGTACCGCTCCATTCACCTGGAGTGGTACTTTTTTTAGTTTTACTTGTGAAGGAAATCTTAAGGTGCGTCAGGATGATCAGTAGTGGAACAGTTGGGGACTTGTGTCGGAATAACTAAGAAAACGCTATCATAACGATGGAATAAGCGTTAAAATTAACTCATCAAGTGCAGTAGTCGGTGAGAGACAATGACCTTAATACTGACTAGGCACATAATATCGTGAAAATACTAACAACTAGTTAGAACGGTTGTTAGTGACCTGAGGAGGAAACGACGATGTCAATCACTGAAATGTTAGGTATTCAATATCCCATTTTTTCTGGTGCCATGATGCGAATTGCGACCCATGAATTAGTCGGGGCGGTTTCGGAAGCTGGGGGACTCGGTGTTTTAGGTTCAGCGGGGTTATCTGCCGAACAGTTGCGAGCAGAGATCCAAGCGACCCGCAAGCTGACGGATAAGCCGTTTGGTGTCAATTTAATGTTACAGATGAAGAACTGTCCAGAACTGGCCCAAGTCATCATTGATGAGGGGGTCAAGGTCGTGACGACTGGTGCGGGTAACCCGACTTCATATATTCCGCCGCTACACGCGGCCGGTATTAAAGTGATTCCAGTGATTGCTTCGGTTCACCATGCCCATAAGATGGTGGCGGCCGGTGCGGATGCGGTGGTTGCTGAAGGTCAAGAATCAGGCGGACATATCGGTCAAACGTCAACGATGGCATTATTACCTCAAGTCGTGGACGCTGTTGATATTCCGGTGATTGGTGCTGGCGGTGTCGGTGATGGCCGCTCGATTGCGGCGATGTTTGCGCTGGGCGCCCAGGGTGTGCAGTGCGGTACGATCTTTCTGACAGCTGAGGAGTGCCCAGTTCCAGCTAGTTATAAGCAACGGGTATTGGCTGCCAGTGACACGGATACAATCGTGACTGGCCGCAGCCAGCGCGATCCGGTACGGGCGCTAGTTAACCCGATGTTGGCACAATACTTGCAATTGGAGCAAACTAACGCGCCGGTAGCGGAATTACACGCGTTAGCGGACGGTTCATTTGCGAAAGCCGTTGAAGATGGCGATATGGAACATGGTACGCCTATGGCCGGTGAAGTGGCAGGGATGATGACGACAATTCGGCCAGTCAAGGAAATTATTACGACGTTGTTTGGTCAGGCTCGTGAGGTCGCGGCACAACTGAAAATCGAATAAGATACAGTAGCATAGCTCGGTACTAGGTCAGCGTTAACTAGTATCGAGCTATTAATGGTTATTGGCTACCAATTAGGAATCCGGTTAATTTGAATTTTAATCAGCGTTTGATAAGGGTTTCATGTTATAATCAACCCATTAATTTAGTAATGGTGGCAGACAGAAATCATGGAAGATCAGATGAACTATTATCGCTTCTCACGTGAACAGTGGAAGCAATTTTATCGTAACAATCAGCATCAAGTACCATTGACCGCAGCCAATTTGCACGAAATTGAGGCGTTTAATGACCGGATTAGTCTCGACGATGTCCGTGATATTTATATGCCGTTTGCGCATTTGTTGCAGGCCAAGTATGAACACTACTTGTCATGGCGGGAAACGGAGTCCGTTTTTTTACACCGTCAGAACCGCCAATCACCCTTTATTATTGGAGTGTCTGGAAGTGTGGCAGTTGGCAAGACCACCACAGCACGGTTATTAGAGATTCTATTTAAATATTTATATCCAGACCGGCGGACGCAATTGATTACGACGGATGGTTTCTTATACCCGAATGCCGAGCTCAAAAAGATGCAATTGATGGAACGCAAAGGGTTTCCGGAAAGCTATGATATGACGCGGCTGATCCAATTCTTGAACGATGTGAAGAGCGGAAAGCCGTTAGCGAAGGCCCCGGTATACTCTCATCAGACTTATGATATTGTGCCAAACCGTTTTGACGTGATCACGCATCCTGATATTTTGATTATTGAAGGAATCAACGTGTTGCAATTGCCAAGCAATCAGGCGATCTACATTAGTGATTTTACGGACTTCTCAGTGTATGTGGATGCGGATGCCGATTTAATTGAAGATTGGTACTTAGAACGCTTCAAGGCCCTGATGAAAACGGCTTTCCAGGATCCGACGAATTATTTCTATCCTTGGGCGATCGGTGATCCGAAGGACGCAATGGCGATGGCCGAGCGTGTTTGGGAAGAGGTTAACTTGAAAAACTTGAATGATTATATCTTGCCAACCCGTAATCGTGCGGATTTAATTTTGCACAAAGTTGCGCATCATGTGATTGATGCCGTGTATTTCCGCAAATATTAGCACCTAAGAAATTTCTCATACTGGTTGACCGAACGTTTAGAAATCAGTATGATAGACCTATTGAGCATTAATTAATCCAAAGGAGTGAACAACTTGGCAAAAACGGATACCGCGTCTTTCGATTCCATTTTGGTATTGGATTTCGGTAGTCAGTATAATCAATTGATTACCCGGCGCATTCGTGATTTCGGCGTTTATTCGGAACTACTTCCGAACACGATCACCGCTGAAGAAATCAAGGCCCGTCACCCGAAAGGTATTATCTTTTCTGGTGGCCCCAACAGTGTTTACGATGATGGCGCCTTTCGGGTTGACCCGGAGATTTTCAAGTTGGGCTTACCAATCTTGGGGATTTGTTACGGCATGCAACTGATGACCTACACGCTTGCGGGCGGGAAGGTCGAATCAGCTGATAACCGTGAATACGGCAAGGCGAACATTGACGTGACGAGTGACTCGGCGACCCTATTTAAGAACATGCCAGCTGAGCAGTCAGTGTGGATGAGTCATGGTGACTTGGTTACTCAGGCACCTGATGGTTTTGACGTGGTGGCCACTTCTAAGAACTGCCCGATTGCGGCAATTCAAGATGTTGACCGGAAGTTATATGGGATTCAATTCCATGCTGAAGTTCGGAATACGGACTACGGTAATGATATTCTACGGCACTTTGCATTTGACGTTTGCCAAGCTGAAGCTAACTGGTCAATGGATGATTTCATTGATATGCAGATTGAAAAGATCCGCGCTGAAGTTGGCGACAAAAAGGTCTTACTGGGACTTTCCGGTGGGGTTGATTCCAGTGTCGTCGGTGTGTTATTGCACAAGGCCATTGGCACGCAATTAACCAGTATTTTCGTTGACCATGGTTTGTTACGGAAGGGCGAAGCTGATCAAGTTATGGCGAGCCTAGAAGGTAAGTTCGGCTTGAACATCATCAAAGTTGATGCTAAGGACCGCTTCTTAAGCAAGTTGGCTGGTGTCAGTGATCCTGAACGGAAACGTAAGATTATTGGTAACGAATTTATCCAAGTGTTTGATGAAGAAGCCACGAAGTTAAACGGGATGGAATTCCTCGCACAGGGGACCCTCTACACCGATGTGATTGAAAGTGGGACTTCAACGGCCCAAACAATCAAGTCACATCATAATGTTGGTGGTTTGCCAGAAGACATGCAGTTCAAGTTGATTGAACCGCTACGGACGTTATTTAAGGACGAAGCACGGGAACTCGGTGAAAAGCTAGGGATGCCGTCTGACCTTGTTTGGCGTCAACCATTCCCCGGCCCTGGTCTCGGAATTCGGGTTATTGGTGAGATTACGGAAGATAAGTTAGAAATCGTGCGCGATAGTGACTTTATCTTACGTGATGAAATCAAAAAAGCCGGCTTGGACCGTGAAATCTGGCAATACTTCACCGTATTACCAGGTATCAAGTCAGTCGGTGTCATGGGTGACGGCCGGACCTACGATTACACCGTTGGTATTCGGGCCGTAACATCAATCGACGGTATGACCGCCGACTTTGCACGTATTCCATGGGATGTCTTACAAAAGATCTCAGTGCGGATCGTCAATGAAGTCGATCACGTTAACCGCATCGTGTACGATGTTACGAGTAAGCCACCTTCGACAATTGAATGGGAATAGGATTTATTGAAATTCAACAGTTCCTATCAGTGCCAATTGGCAATAAACGCTGATTCTTGCGGTGGTTAGCAAAAATCAAATACGATACAATCAGATACAATTTGATAAAAAGAGGCTGTGACATAACTAGCCTCTGTATAAGTAAATGGGACGAGAAACCGAATTTTGGTTTCTCGTCCCATTTGTTTACGCCTTTGATTTTTAAAGCTGGTCCCTACCGTGACCAGTTTCATAATGTTTAACGCCAGTATTACGATTCCGGCTTCCTTGGTGACCTTGTCGAAACCTCGCACCGAGAATCGATTGAAATGTAAAGAAGCCTTCA
>NZ_JAMSKZ010000014.1:0-82215 GCF_023806725.1 Lactiplantibacillus sp. C232 | reverse complement strand
GTTCGTTCGACTTGCATGTATTAGGCACGCCGCCAGCGTTCGTCCTGAGCCAGGATCAAACTCTCAAATTAATGATGAGTTCTAAAAAGCTCATTTAATGTTGTACTAAAATTTATTCACTAGCGAATTGACTTCGCAAATGTTTTGCTCTTGATTCAAAATCAAGAGACCCTACACATTTGATTCGTCGAAACTTTGTTCAGTTTTCAAAGATCTAATTCCGTGCGTTAATCGCTTAACACAACTATTACATAATATCATTTCATCATTTCCTTGTCAACAACTTTATTTAAGAAGTTGAATAACTATGCAAATGAATTTGAAACGTTATTACCATAACATAATCGTTAACACCTCAATCAGTTGAATTGTTAACGCGACAAGAAATATCTTATCATTAGCGATTACTCATGTCAATAACTTTTTTGCTGTTTTGAATATTTATTCACTTACAACAATTTGAAATGAAACAATGTAAGTGCTAGCGGCTAGCTGTTTAACAGCAGTGCTCGCAGCGACAAGATATATATTATCAAGTATTAGTATGCAGGTCAACCCTTTATTCGAATTTATTTTGATAAATTCGTAAACGGCATTGTTTCACTCACACGAACACTCGTAAATAACTCGTGCAATTCACTGGCTAGAACAAACTCGAGCCCTTGACGATCAAACTTTGCACGTACCTGCCCGTCAACAGCTAGGTGGTCAAAGACAAAGACCGCAACTTTTTCATCATCCAGCTCAGCCATAATCGAATCATACAAGCGCAATTGGTCAACATCAATACCAATCGTATATCGCAAATCCCACAATACTGACGCTAAGGGCGAATGCCCTGCTCGTACTGGCAACTGATAAAAATTGTATCCATTAGTAGAATGCTTAACTAAAAAGTGCGACCCTTGCTGGTCATTATAAATAATTGTCCCGGCAACTTTTTTCTGCACTAATACTCACCCGCTTTCAATCGATTTAGTGAATCCGAAGTCCAACTCGCTAAATGATTGGCAATTGGTTCAAAGCCAGCATGAACATGCCGATTCGTCCAAAAATGCTTATGCCGAAAAGTCTTGTAGATTTCCAAATCATTGACCGTCGGATGCGGTTGATGCTCGATACAACGTAATGATAAGCTGATTTTTCCAGTATATTCGTCAATATCTAAAATAATAACATCTACGGCTTGACCAACCTTTAGATACTCCGTAATACTTTTAACGTATCCTTCATGACACTCTGAAATGTGAATCAATCCCTGATGCTCACCATCTAAGGTGACAAAAGCACCATATGGTTGAATACCAGTGACTCGTCCGTGTACCCGCATACCAATTCGATAATTGCTCACGATCATACCATCCTTTCTCATTCATTCTATATTGTCGATAATTCTAATCCCCAATATTATAACCTGAATACAGCGGATTGCAAAATCGTAATTGCAAAAAAAGAAACCCGCAGCCGCAGATTTCTTTCAAACTAACTAATCTTCAATTGTAATTGTTTCGATCACAACATCCTTCACTGGTTTATCCTGCATACCAGTCTCAGTGGCCGCAATCTTATCAACGATATCCATCCCATCACTAACTGCACCAAAAACAGTGTGCCGGAAATCTAGCCAGGGCGTGCCACCATTGCCATACGCAGTCACGATTTCTTCCGGATAACCAGCTTGCTTCATCTGATCACTCATCCCAGCATCTAATTGTGGCTTTTGAACGATAAAGAATTGGCTACCGTTCGTATTAGGACCAGCGTTGGCCATTGATAATGCCCCTCGCAAGTTGAAAACCTCTTGTGAGAATTCATCTTCAAATGGTTTACCCCACAAACTTTCGCCACCCATCCCGGTACCGGTTGGATCACCACCCTGAATCATAAAATCAGGAATGACCCGGTGGAAGATAATGCCATCGTAGTAACCCTTCTGAGCTAAACCAACAAAGTTTTCAACACTCTTGGGGGCCTGCTTTGGAAATAGTTGAACCTTAATATCACCAAAGTTAGTTTTGATTGTTGCTTTTGGTCCATCGACCTGACTTAAATCTAATTGTGGAAATGCCACAAAATCACCCGTTTTCTATTAAGATTATCTTGATAATACAAGAGAACTCGATTAAATGCTAGCCATTTGTAAGGATTTCTTGCGATTAGCGACTAAGCATAGTATTTCCACTGATTTTCTGGTAACCTAGATAGGATTAATTTCACATTACTTGGAGGTAACCATGAGTTTTTTAATCGATTTTGTGTTGCACATTGACCAGCACTTAGTCACCATCGTGAATAGTTTTGGAATCTGGACCTACCTAATTCTCTTTGCCATCATCTTCATTGAGACTGGCGCGGTCATTTTACCATTTCTTCCCGGTGACTCCCTTTTATTTGCAGCTTGCGCACTCGCCGCTAATCCAACCTATGGCTTACATATCTGGACTTTTGTCATTCTCTTCTTGGTGGCAGCTTTGGCGGGCGACTCACTTAACTTCTATATTGGTCATTCCCTAGGAGAACGCCTAACTGAAACATCCTGGTTTGGTAGACTGATCAATCAAAAACAGCTGGCAAAGTCCGAAAAATTCTTCGAAAAACATGGTGGCATCACCGTGACCATCGCACGCTTCATGCCAATCATCCGAACCTTTGTCCCATTTGTAGCTGCCAGTTCGCGAATGAAGTATCAACAATTCATTCGCTACAACGTTATCGGCTGTGTCCTGTGGGTCATTCTCTGTTGTGGTGGTGGCTACTACTTCGGTAATATCCCGTTCGTTAAGGAACACTTTTCGATGGTTGTCATTGGAATCATCCTGGTTTCACTGATTCCAGCTGTCTTCTCTGCTATCCGCGCACGCTTTAGCCATCCAACTGAAAACGAAGATTAATCCAATTATAAAAGGCCGATCAGCTAATAATAGCTGACCGGCCTTTTATAATCTAACTTAAAATGCAGTGTCCACTGTAAATACTCTTCATTAATCCGCTTCACGTAACGCTTGTCTGCCGATACTGAGTAAGTAAAAAAAAGACCACTCAATCAGGATAAACGCTAGAACAAAGCACTGACCGAAGAACGTATCCGGCAAGACCAAAATGATTCGGTCCAATAGTGGATCGAACAACCAGTCCGAATTGCGAAATAAGATCTTATGGAACATGATAAAGAACTGATCAAAATTGATAGCCATTATAACGGTCACTACTGGTGGTACCCAGAGGGCTGTCTGCATCGGTAATACTAACCGCCACAATTGTCGATCACGTCGTAGTCGCTGCCAAAAAAAATAGACCACAACACTCGTGACGATAAACACACCGTAATCAAGCATAAATAGATTCTTCACATCCGCAAAGTGAACCAACGCACTCGTCGAATCCGTAAAATCGTTCATAGTTAATTTGGGTACCCACGGAAAGTTAAGATATGCTAACAGCTGATAGTAGTTCGTCATCAGCCGTCCCAATGTCAAATTCACAGTTGCGCCTAACTTTTGACCAACCGCATTGGCAAAATACAACCAGCTCGCGTTGATTGTTACAATTATCGTGCCACTCACTAACCATAAGTATAAACTCAGCCACTGAGCCGCATTTTTAAATTTATTTAGCCACACCATCGTCTAGGTCCCATTCGTCCAAAGAATTGATCTCATTAGTTGGTTTGACGGCCTGTTGTGCCACTAGTTCAGGGGTAGAGACACCGGTATACACCAATAAGGAGTCAATCCCAAAGTTAATTGCCGCTGAGATATCCGTCATATAATTGTCACCAACCATCACACAATCGTGCTTATCGAGACCAATCCGGTCGACCGCTTTCTGCATAATAATTGTCTCCGGCTTACCAATGTAAGTTGCACGTTGTTGGGTGGCCCGTTCGACCATCGCAATTACTGAACCAGCACCTGGCACTAGCCCCCGCTCATTTGGAAGATTAGTATCCGCGTTGGTGCCAATGAACTTAGCCCCCCGCTTAATTGCCAGCGTAGCAAGTTCAAATTTATGGTAGGTCGCATCATAGTCTAAACCAACGATTACGAATCTAGGTGTGCGCTCATCGAACTTGAAGCCCTTTTCCAACATTGCACCCTTCAAGCCAAGTTCCCCGATGACGTACATCGTTTTATCACCATCACCTGCAAGGTCATTAACATAGTCTGCCGTCGCTAACGCTGCCGTATAAACATTCGCAGGACTCACATGAATATCGTGATTGTTCGCTAAGTTTGCAGCCACATCTTCTGGTGATTTAGTCGTGTTATTCGTGACCAATAAAAAATCAGTCTGACTAGCCTGTAGTCGTTCAATAAACCGTTTAGCAGCAGGAATACGTTCCCGACCACGATAAACTGTTCCATCTAAATCAATTAAATAACCCTTGTACTTACCCAATCAAAATACCTCTCTCTGTTCCTACTTTTGTCGAATCGTAAAGTGGCGTTTACCACTACTCTGCTTCGTTGTTTGCGCTTGCTTACCATTACCGGCCGTAACTTTCGCCGATTGCCGCCGCTTTTCAGTAAACGGTGCGGCCTTCTGCTTAGTGGTGAAGCTATGAGACTTCCGCCGTTGTTTGCTGCGACTACTGTTACGGTTACTCCGCGCTCGGGATTGCCGACTATTAGTGTTTTTCTTTCCCCGCCGATCATCCTTACGTGAGCGACTGGTACGCTTAGGTTTAATGACCCGTTCGTTTTTAATGATAAAATAGGCGCAACCAAAATTACAATATTCGTACAGATAGTCTTGGACCGCCCCAATCGTCTGTGAGCGCTGGACATCTTTCATATCATCACGGAAAAAACCTTTTAACCGTAACTGTTCAAAGCCCCAATCACCGACAATATAATCATATTTATTTAAAATTGAGCTGTAGCGCTCAACGAACTTGTCGAGGTCAAACCCTTGGCGATAATCGTACACGATTTCAAACGGGTGCTTGCTAACTTCAAAGTGGGTCTTATCAGTTCGTAATCCATGATACAAATTGCGCCGCCGTTCCGCTTGTTGTTCAGCTAGTTCATCAATATGTTCGCGATTCACATTGACACCACCTTTCTCTTATTTAACCGGCCATCGACGCATTAAGTAATCGCCAACAACCGTTCTTAACATGGCTTCAAATAATATCTCAGTTCGACCACTGATATTAATGGTCGGGAAAAACGGAATGAATAAATCATGATCTAATAACGCAATCTGGTACGTTTGTTGCCGATTGACCGGCTGACCATTCACTAGTAATGTATGCTGTCCCGTTTTCCACGTGAGGCCCTGGTACTGGATATAACCAAAGACTTGACCACGAAATCCCATTCCTTTAATCGGAAATTTGTTCAAAAACGGGCGAACTAACTCCATCTCATAGACTAAGCGCCACAATGCTTCACCACTTAACGTCACTCGAATAACATGCATCGCGTGAGGTAGCATGGTATGTAAATCATTTCGGTTGACCATGCCTGCGGGAAGATCCCGCATGAACAGGCCACCGTTCAACATACCTAGATCAGTTTTGGCATAGTCCGTAATGGCCGCTAGCCCGAGGGCCGTCAAATCACTTGCATGGTGCCAATGTGGCCGCAGCTGCGTCGGCACCTTCGCAACAACTTGCCGCGTGAGTAACGTTTCACCCTGTTGCTCCCAGCCAGTAATCAACGTTTCATCACCGGCCACAATTGGTAAGCTGGCCGTGGCAACGGTATGCGCCGCGGCCGCTTTAACGTGATGTTGATGATCAATCGTCAGTTCAATTCGCCCAATATACTCACCGTATTTTCCAGCTGCCGCTATCAGGACCCCATTTTTCAGTTCACCGTTCACCAGTAAATGATGCGTATGACTGCCAATAACAACATCGATCACCGGAAACTGTTTTGCTAACCACCGATCGACATTGATACCAAGGTGGGACATCACGATTAAGACATCATATTGCCCTGCATATTGTCGTAACAACTCTGGGAATCGCGTCTTAACACTGGCCGGCGTCCAACCGTTCAACGGGTAAGTCAACGTAAACGGTGCCGTAAATGCCAGCAACAAGACTCGTGTCCCCCGTGCAGTTGTAATGATTTTAGCTGGTAATGCCCACTGCGGCGGTCGTTGCGTTGCAGTATCTGTCAAATTACCGAGAACAACATCAAAGTTGGCGCGGTCATACAACCGGTTTAAGGCCGCGTGCGTTAAACCCAGTCCTTCATTATTGCCAATCGTAACCGCATCATAGCCAATCGCGTTCAATAACGCCACGTTGGCCTGCCCTTGAGTGGCTTCTGAGAGTGGATGGGCACGATCAACCGCGTCGCCGAGGTCAACCGTGATCACATGGCTTCCAGATTGCCGGCGCTGCTCACGTTCGGTTAATAAATACCGTTGAATACGTGGCCAGTTTTCAAAATGCGAATGAATATCATTGGTATGCAGAATCGTGACTTGCTCGTCCACGGTCAATCGCCCCTCAATCGTTGTCTTTGTTAATCCTAAAGCATTCACCAAAGTCGGTCAAGCACTCGCTTACTGGCGCTTGGCAAAATCAATGGCTTTACCGTCAACCATCTGCTCGATCTCGGCCAGTGAAAATGGCGTTCCAAAGGGCACCGGATGGTCCAAGTAATCGACTTCTGGTGTATCGACACCCACGTTGATGTTCTCCTTGACGTTGACGGCATAATGATGAATATGCCCGTGCAAATTGATAATTTGTTTGACGATCCCCATCATCATTGGGTAGTGCGTCATATAGTATTGGCGGTGGTCGTACTTAATCAGTACCCCCACGTCGTGAAATTCAAACTTCGGTTGACCATTCAACTGTGGATCATGAGCAGCCAAATACTTAAAGAAGGCCCGTGAATCATGGTTTCCCTTTATAAAAATGATTTTGCCATTTAACTGTGCTAAGAGTGCAAAAACCCGCTCATAAGACAATTTCGCTGGTCGCGTAAAATACAGCGCAACATCGCCTAAATGATAGACTGTATCCTGATCCGTCACACGGGCATTCCAATGGTCAACAATCGCTTGGTTCATTGTCTCTACATCTGGAAATAGCCGGGGCGCAAAGTCGTTGTCCCCCAACAAATCAGCATGATAAAAATGTGTGTCGGACGTAAAATATTGCATCGTTCAAACCTCTTATTCGTATATTTACATTTGTAACATCAATCGGATGTGTCATGTCTAGCGAATTTCATGACTTTTGCTTGAAAAGCTGACTTATCCGTTCGTCAGCATGTACCCATGTCAGTCATTCGAATCCTATTACGACTGTCAGTCATCATATGGCACACTAACTCGGCAAGTTTATACTAAACAAACCGTTTCCACCGAGTCAAAGCTGACAGTTTTGGCACTTACTGAACAGCACGTATTAATCATGAACCATTTTAAAGAACACCTGACACAACGCGTTAGTCATTTATCATTGTACCGCGCACCGTTCTAAAAGACACTAGAACAGTTTTAAGTTTATTGCTTTGTCAGCACTGGAACCATGTTTTATGACCAACCCATATTCACAAATCTAGCTAATATCGTCAAAAAGTGCACTTAACTGCAATCGGCAGAGTTAAGTGCACTTCATAAATCCCATTAGTTAACCTACTTGATAGCCAATCAGCACTCCTGGTTATTGCTGACTAGTCGTGTGTCCGTTGACGAATTCGGTCACTAACGATCTTGACAATGTATAAGCCAACCACCCAGACCGCTGACACGAGTAACGCGATTAACGTTTCAAACTTCAGACAGAGAACAACAGCGATAAAAGCTAAGAACACTAGAATGAAGTAATCAGATAACGGAAACAGTGGCATCCGGAATTTCACTTTAGCCTGACTGCCCGCTTGACGTCGATACTTGATATGTGCGACGACGATTGCGCCCCAAATAAAGATAAAACAAGTAGTCGATACACTCGCAATCAGCGAGAAGACTTTCCCAGGCATCAGTAAGTTTAGAATTACTGACAACCCAATCACCAGAGTCGAGAACCATAACGCATTGCGGGGAACTTGGCGGGTCGATAGTGTCCCCATTCGTTTGGCAAACTTGCTTTTGCCATCATACGTTAGTGAGAATAACATCCGCCCGGTACTGAATAACGCACTATTACAACTAGAAGCGGCCGCCGTGAGCACTACGAAGTTGATAATCGCAGCCGCTGAACGAATTCCCAAATTGGTGAATACTTGTACGAACGGGCTGTGTGCCGCTGAAAAGTATTGCCACGGGTACATACACATTAGAAAGAATAGTGACCCAACATAAAACAGAATGATCCGCACGGGAATATCATTGATTGCTTTGGGAATCACCGTCTTCGGATCAGCCGTCTCAGAAGCTGTCATGCCGACCATCTCGATCCCAATAAAACTGAACAGGACCATCTGGAAGGAAAGCACTAAGCCTTTGATTCCGTGTGGCATAAAACCGCCATAACTAACCAAATTGGTTAAGCTGGCGTGGCCCACAGGGGTCTTAACGCTAAACAAGACCATGCCAATCCCAACAGCAATTAATGCCAAGATAGCAGCGATCTTAATAATCGCAAACCAAAATTCAGTTTCACCGAACGCTGAGACATTAATAGAATTCAAGCCCAGCAATAAAATCAAGATAATCAGCCCCGGAAGCCATTGCGGTAACCTAGGCCACCAAAACTGCATATACTCACCAGCAGCCGTAATTTCGGCCATCGCAATCGTGATCCAGCAAACCCAATACGTCCATCCAGCCACAAAGCCGGTCTTATCACCTAAGTATTGCTTAATAAAATCAATATAAGAATGCGTATGAAGGTCAGATAACAGTAGTTCACCTAACGCCCGCATTAATAAAAAGCACACTAAACCGGTCACTAAGTATGCGATCAGGATCGCTGGCCCCGCCAAGTGGATAGATTGACCGGCCCCTAAGAACAGTCCGGTCCCAATCGTGCCGCCGATGGCAATTAATTGAACATGGCGGCTTTTTAAGCCTCGCGAGAGTTGTTCCGTCGCAGGCTGTGAATTTTCTTTCGTCATTATCTTTGCACTCCCCTTGAAATTATTATAGCGGCCAAATTCCTAGCATTCAAAAGGCCACGCTTAAGAAAATCACATGATTGGACTATACCATTGTTTGCTAGCGAAATTCATCTTATGTACGCGTAAGCGTTTGCTAACTTGCATGGCTGGGATTCAGCTTTGTTAGTTGACTAAACCAGTGAACGCTCCCGCTACGTGAATAAAGTGAAGGCAACGCATACTAACATGAATAACTTTCACTTCAGCATCTAAAAAAGCACCCGGATTTTCATCCGCGTGCCTCTTTACAACCTTAATCATATTGAAACGATGCTGATCACTGATTCTGAGCCACGCGCTCAACATCGCGGGCAATCATAAGTTCTTCATCAGTAGGAATGAGTAACGTCCGAATCTTCGCATCGGTCGTACTCAGGTCCCGTTCGACACCACTGACTTGATTCTTAGTCGGGTCAATCGCGACGCCAAAGTAGGTCAACCGATCCGCGATTCGTTGTCGCATCCGTGCATCCCGTTCACCGATACCAGCCGTTATCACTAATGCATCCGCACCTTGTAGCTCAGCCAAATAAGCACCGACATACTTAACGATCCGATTGACAAAAATATCAATAGCTAACTGAGCCTGTGAGTCCTCATCATAACGTGCCTCGAGCTCCTGCATATCTGCAGAACCAGCTAGCCCCAGTAAGCCTGACTGCGTATTCAAAATCGTTAACATTTCATCAGGATCGCTAATATTAAGCTTTTTCATGAGATAAGCAACCAGCGACGGATCCACATCGCCCGAGCGCGTTGCCATTGTAATACCAGCTAACGGCGTAAATCCCATCGAGGTATCTAGTGACTGTCCATGATCAATCGCCGTAATCGAACTTCCCGCACCTAAATGCAACGTAATCAGCTTCAACGTTTCGAGCGGTCGGCCCAATAATTTAGCTGCTCGCACCGCGACGTAGCGATGGCTCGTTCCATGAGCGCCAAACTTGCGAGCACCATATCGTTGATAGTAATCATACGGTAACGAGTATAGATAGTTAACCGCCGGCATACTTGCATGAAACGCCGTATCAAAGACAGCGACCGCGGGCACATGTGGTAGTACCCGCTTGAAAGCACGAATACCGACCGCATTAGCCGGATTATGCAATGGCGCATATTCGGCCAGATCCGTAATCTGCTTAAGCACTTGGTCAGTGATTAAAACTGAATCATGGAATTGCTCGCCACCAGCAACGACCCGGTGACCGACCCCAGTAATTTCATCATATGAGTCAATAATTCGCAATTTAATTAACTCATCCAAAACGATATTCACGGCAGCCAAATGGTCCGCGACTACGGCTTTCTCTTGGTAATGATGATCAACGCCATAGCGAATATTGACCGGTGAAGTTTTGAATCCAATTCGTTCAACAGCGCCCTGTGCAATCACCCGTTCCTGTGGCATTTCAAATAACTTAAATTTCAACGTCGAACTACCAGCGTTGATGGCAATGGTCTTCCCCAAACGACACACTCCTAGCGAATAATATTCTGGTCGACCCACGCATCAATTTGAGCGGTAAACGCT
Source organism: Lactiplantibacillus sp. C232 (assembly GCF_023806725.1). Taxonomy (NCBI): domain Bacteria; kingdom Bacillati; phylum Bacillota; class Bacilli; order Lactobacillales; family Lactobacillaceae; genus Lactiplantibacillus; species Lactiplantibacillus sp. C232. The sequence goes on along the minus strand of NZ_JAMSKZ010000014.1, from coordinate 71,607 downwards.
TGAAAGGCACGTTGATCCTCAAATGATGGAAAGTCGCCTAGTAATACTTTACCTGCTTGGTGGGCCCGTTGTCCATGTTTCTGTAAAACAACAATTGATTTTCGTGATTTTTCATCAAGAAAAAGGTTAGTCGGCAAGTTCAACAGACCTTGGAGGTAAGCCGCAGTGCTCATCCATTTTAACAGTCCTTGAGACTCTTGCGACTGAAAAATCGTCGTTGGAACAAGGAAAACACCCCAGCCGCCCGGTAACAAATGAGCCATCGCTTGCTCCATCATCAAATGATGAATGTAAGAATGACCATTCGTCGCTTTCGTTTGAAAACCTTGGACACGGTCATCCAATGGGTAGTACCCCACTGGCAAATCACCAATTACAACGGTCGTTTTCGGCATGACCAGGGAATCAATTGCGTCTTGATGAAACAACTCCACTGCTGATCGTTGGAGATCCATGCTCATCGCGGCGATTGCCAACTGATTATCATCATTATCGACTCCGTAACCCTGAATCGGACGTGGCCGGTCCGTCTGCAACTGATTTATGACCGTAGTTAATAAGTTACCAGTCCCGACAGCAATATCCAAAATTGACAAATCAGTCGTCGATCCAACTAACTTAGCAATCAAGTATGCCGTTAACAGTCCAATCGAATCTGGTGTCATTTGATGGTTTGGATCAACGTGATCATTATGAATCGCCTTTAGTAAGGCCAACTGAAGCGCACGCCGAATTGTTTCGGCGTCCAATTGTTTTAAGTCGATCGTTTGATAGAGCTTTGTTAAAGCTGCCGTCTGTTCCGGATTTGGCTTGCCATCCTCAACATGTACAGATTGGCTTAATAAATTATCGCCAGTCTCAATGAGCGCATCCACGTAAGAAACGGATAGTTGTTGCATCAAAACTTGAACTGATTGATCTAAGACCTGAAAAAGCGTCTCGGTTTCTGCTTGTGCCAGAATACTCACCCTCCCGCAAAATCTGTAATCCTTAACCATATTACTGATTTTACGCGTTAAGTTCAAGTCACGGGGTTCACTCACCAATCAAGGGAGCGAATTATGCTGATAAGGGTGCTCATAGGATTGTAAAATTAAGCGATATAACGTCTGGCGAGACTGAAAATTAACGTATCGTTGGGTTTCAAACGCCCCACCAATTAACAATAAGCTAATCACCGAAAGCAGGATCGTTCCGCGTCGCTTCCTCATCTACCATTGTCCTCCGATCTGGTAACAGTAATTGGGCTTGAAAATGAATCCCCTTATCAGTCGTCATCGTCAGGGTCAAATCATCGGCCACGTGAAATTGCCGAACGCCCTGCATCAGATTGATTTCACCACCACCATAGTGGCGCAATCCGATTCGATGTAGGATATGATAATAAGTCAATAAATACTGTTTGCCGGTGACCGTATTAACCAAATGAACGGCTTTTCCCGGCGTCAGACCACCCTCATCGGAAATATGGTCCACCACAAAATGGTGATCTGGATTTTCAAGCTCGTGAAGCATCAAATACCAATCCACTGTTGGCAAATCCACTTGGGTGCGCCGGGCCAAATTGCGCTGCCCCTGAAAAAGTGTCGTCAGCACTACGGCCACGATTGCTAACGACACAACGGCTTCAATTAACGTAAAACCGCGCCGCCTAATCATGTGCTTGCTCCGGTATCCTGGATAATAGCTGCTGACGTTGCCGGTCTTCATATTGTTTTCTGGCCGTCTGAATCGCCTGCAAGGTCTGGCGTTCATGTGACTGCATCATAATCTCTAAACTTTCAAACCCAATCAAACCACCCATCAATAGCCCCAGAGCGGTAATCGTTTCAATCATCAAAAAACCCATTCGCGTCTTTAACATGTGTGACTTTATAGGCCCCCCACCCCATCAAAGCATTCAGTTTGATTTTCTGCTTCGGCTGTAATTGCGACTTGAAAATAACCACTGCTAGCTGTGGATGCCCATTTTTCTGGATTTGAATATCACGACCGCGCTCTGTTTTTAATGTTGCAGGCAGTGGGAGATGCCACTGTGGGCCACTGATAGGCCGCCCCCGCTTGCCACCCCAAGTCACGACTTCCGTGCCACGAAAGCTCACGACCTGGGGCTGACCCGTCACACTAGCGGTTAAGGTCTGTTGCTGCCACATCGTTTGTAACTCCCGCCAGAAAGCCTGTTCCGCATTCTGTTGGCGTTGCCGTGTGGGAAAACGGTGCACAGCAATCACCGCCACACTAGCCACGATCGCCAAGACCGCTACCGTTTCGATTAAGGTAAATCCCTGTCGCTTAACCACCAACTACTTTTTGTGGTTGCGGCCGTACCGGACTAATGCCCTGTGACTTAGCCTGCTTATATTGACCATCGTTAATATATCCCTTGTTCCGAAGTTCTTCTAACATTGCGTCGTCATCCGTGACGGTCTTACCCGTATCATTCGCATACATTTCAGCCTGATTTTGAACAACTTCAGTCAGGGCTTCTTGTTGGCGCCCAGCCGCCTGTTTACGTTGTTGATTCAAATTGGGCACCACGATCAACATCAAGAGACTGATGATCGCCAATACGATCACCATTTCAATTAAGGTAAAACCGCGCTGTGGTGCTGCCGTTTTTTTCATCAAGCGTTTCATTAATAATGTCATTTTAAAATCTCCCCCATTGATTGATACATCGGTAATAACAAACTCAAGTATGTGCCGACAACGACGAGTGCAATAATGCCAAACATGATGGGTTGAATCCAACCAATCATCCGGTTCAACTGTCGAATCAAGCGTTCGTACTGCAAAGTTGCAAAGTATAGTAATTCCTGACTTAACTGTTCTGCCGGACTCTCTTTGCCGACCAGTAGTGCTAACTCATCAGGTAATAATCGGTCCTCCTGGATAATTGTGACTAACGAAGTCCCAGTCAGTAACGCCTGTTCGATAACCTGCCCTTGCTGATAAATCAGCGCCTTAGTTTGAAAGTGCTGACTGACTTCACAAATGCCACGAATCCCTAAACCACCAGTCAGCAGCATACCCGCATTAAGGCTTAAATAGTAACCACAGTAGTTTCTGATCAGGGGACCAATCAAGGGGACTTGAGCCAACCACTGATAGCGCCGCCGAATGGGTAATCGGCTAACTTGAAGGCCAACCAGCAATAAGCAAATCACCAAGGTAATGACCGTGATACCGCTAAACCATTGCCAATTCGCGATTGTCCCACTACCATTACCACCATGAGCAAGACTCGGTAAAATCGCAGCTTTGACCGTGCCTAAAGTTCCCAGCAGTAGAATTAACAGCAGACAAGGGTACTGTAACAACCGCCGAATTTGGCGTCCCTGTTCAGCACGCGCTCGCATTAATTGACCTGCCTGCATCAAGGTCCGGCGTAATTCACCATGAGTCTCAGCAATTAAGAACTGGTAATACAAGTCCACCGCAATGTATGGACGCAGCGCCATAGACAAATCATCACCCGCGGCTAAACGCCCCAGCGCGGGCTGCAAGGATTGAAAGGCCGGTCCTTCTACATCCAATGTAAATTGAAAGGCTTGCTGAAACGAGAAGCCGTTGCCTAGCAAGTCGGCTAGCGTTTCAAACAGCTTCGCCTGCATAGCAATCGGAAGCCGTTTACGCTTCCTTAAGTTGATTGGCCGTCGCATGATCGAGACGGCCCGCTGCCAATTGTTCATCAATTAACTCCGCCCACCTTTCAGTCATCATTTGCGACGTTTTGGGCATTGCATGCGGTAACACGACCGTATCGAAAATCGTCGCCACGCTGCCATCCGTCACTGGTACGAGGCGCTGATAGGACATTGCAGTTAAAGCCTGCTCCAAAACAGCGGCTTCCACTCCCAATTGCGTCAACCGGGGAATAATCCCGTAGACACCGCGCGCATGAATAGTACTTAAAACTAAGTGACCACTTAGCGCTGCCTGTACCGCAATCCGAGCCGTTTCGGCATCACGAATCTCACCAATAATAAAGACGTCGGGATGGTGGCGTAACCCAACCTTCAGTAAATCGCCATACGCCATCTGGGCCGGTGCGTTTACTTGTAGTTGTAAAAATTGTGGTTCATAAATTTCAACCGGATCTTCGATCGTCATGACTAGCCGTTGGCCACGAAGCTGCCGCACAAGATCATACATCGTGGAAGTTTTGCCAGAACCCATCGGCCCGGAAAATAAGATCAATCCCGTTCGTCGCATTAATTGACTCAATTGTTGCCGTTGCTGTGGGACCAAATAGCTCAATTTTCGGGCCGGACCTTCATACAATAACCGGACAACCAACGACTCACGGTCCAAAAAGTCGCCAACTGCCGAGATTCGCAAATTTAAAGTTTGCTCTGCCAATGTTAACGTCATAGCCCCTAATTGGGGCCGCCGATGATCACTAATCGCCATGTTACTACGGTATTTGATGTGATTCATCAATTGCTGGGCCAACTCAGTTGTAATCTGAGTAAGTGCCCGCAAACTGCCTGCTGCTTGCACTAACACCTGATACCCTTCTGCCGTGGGTAACCAATAAATATCACTGGCCCGCTGATTCACGGCTGCCTGAATGATTTCGTTCAACTCTGCTTCAATCACCATTTATCATGGTCACGCTCCTTTCAATCATTAGTTTCGTAACAACGACCACTTTCCACGAAAAAAATGACATTTATTTTGGCATCAAAAAAGCTGTTCCAGAAATAACAAATTATTTCCAGAACAGCTCGTCATCGCATATTTTCATTTGCAATCCTAACATACGGCGTTATAAGCGCCCCGATATAAACCAATTAAGGCGTTAGGCCCGCTCAGCCGCTTCAATGGCTTCCTTAGTTGGAATCGATGGTTGCGCACCCAATTTTTGAACAGCTATCGAAGATGCCCGGTTGGCAAACCGTACCGCAGCGGCCAAATTACTAAAGTCTGGCATTAAGACCGAACTGAGTGCACCAATAAAGGTGTCCCCAGCTGCAGTCGTGTCAACGGCCTCAACCTTATAAGCTGGGACGAAGCCGTGCTCAGCACCGCGCATCCAGAAAGCGCCTTTACTCCCAACGGTAATGATCACGTTAGCAACGCCCAGCGCCTGCAACTTCTGTGCGCCCTGAATCATCGATTGCTCATCAGTAATGTGCACGCCAGTCAAGGTTTCCGTCTCAGTTTCGTTAGGAACAATTAAGTCGGTCGTCGCTAGTAATTCTGCGGGCACCGTCGTCGTAGCTGGTGCCGGGTTTAAAATCGTTTTTTGCCCAGCGGCCTGAGCCAATTCAAACCCTCGAATCGTTGCTGCAATCGGCGTTTCAAACTGTGCAATCAAAAAAGTACTAGCGCTAATTGCGGGTTGGGCCCGTTCGACATCTTCGGCCGTAACCTGCTGATTAGTTCCACCATCGATTAAGATACGGTTCTCACTACTACTATCTAACAAGATGAAAGCTGAGCCGGTACTAGCCACATTGCTATGTTGAACATATTGGTCATTAACACCACTATTCGTCAACTGCTGCACCATAAAGGCCCCTTCCTGATCAGTACCAACTTTACCGATAAAAGTCGTTTGGGCACCAGCGCGCGCGGCTGCGATGGCTTGGTTAGCCCCTTTACCCCCACCAGCGACACTCTTACCAGTCAGCGGTAGCGTTTCACCAGGCTTAGGAAAACGCTTGAAACGCAAAATCGAATCAACATTCAAACTACCTAGTACGGTTACTTTATTCATGATTATTCGTCCCTTCAGTATTCAACTGCTCTAATTTTAGCAAACTGGCCTGTTCGACGCACTTGTTTTACTAATATTTTAAGCAATAAAAAACGTGGTTCTTGATTTATCATCAAAGAACCACGTCTTTTCATCATTAATCTGGGTAGTTAGCAGCTTCGTATACTTCTGATACGTCGTCGTTATCTTCCAATTCATCAATCATGTGTTGTAACTTTTCCACTTTATCAGCAGGAACGTCCGTTAGGTTTTCAGGAATCATGGTTAATTCAGCTGTTTCCAACTTGTAACCATTAGCTTCGAGGGCATCACGAACGGCAGCTAATTGTTTAGGATCAGTGTAAATTTCAAACGCTTCGTCGCTTGATTGTAAATCGTCGCCACCAGCATCTAAAACGTCCATCAACATCGTATCTTCGTCGGTATCTAAATCTTCGCGACTGATCACGATGTAACCCTTACGATCAAACATGTAACTAACCGCACCAGTTGCGGCTAAAGCCCCACCATGATGCGTGAACGCTGAACGAACCGCCGCAGCAGTCCGGTTTTTGTTATCAGTTAATGCGTGAACCAGAACGGCGATACCACCAGGGCCGTAGCCTTCGTAAGTAACTTCTTCGTAGTTCTCCGCACCGGAGCCACTACCTTTATCAACCGCCCGTTTAATATTGTCTTTAGGCATGTTGGCAGCTTTGGCCTTATCCATAACTAACCGCAATTGCGCGTTAGAATCTGGATCAGGACCCCCGGCTTTTACAGCCATATAAAGTTCACGGGAAATCTTTTGAAAGACTTTCCCACGTTTAGCATCTTGGGCGTTCTTACGTCCTTGAATGTTATGCCATTTTGAATGTCCTGACATGTGTGACTCCTTCTTTCATATTTATTTTCAGTTTAGTAGATAAACATACGTAAAGTATGATAGCAAAAAAAGCGAGCGATTTCAAGCACTAGAACCAAGGGCGTCCAAGTTCTGCGATTTTTATTGCAAATCTAATGAACCAGTTTCGTTATTGGACTCTCTTTCAAATTTGAAATTTCAGTTTGCTAATGACAACCACAACCACGACAAACTGGTGTTATGGCCGTAAATATGCGTAACCCACAGCTTGCAAGTCCACGATTCGCACCACACCAGCGGGAACGACCGTCACACTGGCAGGAAGTTGGGCCGCAGTCATTTGATGACTCACCATGGCATTATGGCAAGCATCAATCTCAACTTGCGGTAACGTCTGTTGTAATGGCTTCCAGGCACCAGTTACCAGCGTCGTGATAGCGGGCCCGTTGACCACAACCACCACCGTACTAGTTGGCCGGGCTGCCAAAAAATTCTGCACATTGCTTATGGCCGTTGCGACCTTAGCCGGCTCGTCGACATGGACTACTAAGTTAGTCATTCGCTTGTCCTCCCTCGATCGACCGCAGTTCGAGTGCGCGTAGATAGTGATAGCTACTCAACATGTTAGCGCAGGTCGCATCCGTTTCATCCGGCACTTCATAAATCATGGTAGCGTGCGGGTTGAGGACTGGTAACACCCGCTGCCAGTCAATCAGTCCCTGCCCTAAAGGTAAACTATCGTGCCGCGTCCCCATCGAATCAACCAAATGATAATGTTGAATGAGTGGAGCCAGCCGCTTCAAAGCCAACATGGTCAATTCCATATCACCGTGCAGCGCAATGAAGACGTGGCTCAAATCACAAACCAGCGGATAATGATGCTGAATGATACGCTCATCTAACTGGGGATCACCATACATAAAACTTGCCGTTACCCCATTTTCAATCACGACATGTCCACTCGCCTGACGAACCAAATTATCCAACCGCTCAAAGACCACGTCACGTGCAACCTGCAAGGACTCATACTCATCGATCAAGCGCCCACTGTCGCTACCATAGCCACCGTGTACGAGCACCTTGACATCCAATTCCGTCGCCAACGCAAGTAACTGGGCCGTACTCGTTTGTAGGAATTGGTACGCCGCAGCTTCACGATGTGGATCAAGCAATTGATCAAGATGAACGCCTTGATAACTCATAGGGTGATGAATCACAATTTGCTCGGTGACAGTTGTCTTTACAAATTGGACAGCTGTTTTAAGTGTCTGAAATGCTTCCGGTTCAAAGTCCGTGGCACTCGTAAAAAATTCAAATACTTCGGGCCGGTATTGCAAACGATCCATTAATTGTGCGGGTGCTTGGGACGCCTTCAAGCCTAACTTAATTTTTCCGGGCCGTGGCCGCATTATTAGTTGTGTCATCCGTTTAACTCATCCTTTCACGCATTCCAAAACCAAAAAAGGCTTGGAATAAATATTCCAAACCTAGTATAACGCTATCGTTCTAAATTATGCCAACGTCACTAGCTGGCAGACAACCGAACTTAATCAGCAGACTTGGTTGAGCCCCGCCGAACAATGCCGTATGGCAAGGTGACCGTCTTCTCGTCAAGTTCTTTATCGTTCATCAACTTAGTTAACATCCGCATGGCAACCGCACCAATATCATATAATGGTTGGGTAATCGAGGTAATGGCTGGACGCGTGATTTGGGTAATAATCGTATCATTACTCGTCACAACTTCCAAGTCATCTGGAACGTTGATCCCGGATTCCATACTTGCGTTGATAAGACCAGCCGCCATTTCGTCGTCCCCAACGAATACCGCAGTAGCGCCACTATCCGCAATGACTGGTTGTAACTTCCGCCCAGCATCATATGAGTAGCCCGCTTCATAAACGAGGGCGTCGTCAAACGGAATCTTAGCCTTGGTTAAGGCCCGTTTGTAACCCGTCAGTCGGTATTCAGCGTTGATTGATTGTGACAATGAGCCTAAAGCCAACGCGATCTTCTTGTGACCACGTGCAATTAAGTTAGTGACCACTTCTTCAACAGCTGCAGCGTAGTCGATATTAACGCTTGGCGTTTCATTGTTCGGATCAACCGTCCCAGCTAAAACAACTGGTGCCTTGGCCCGTTTGAATTCAGCCCGGAGCTTGTCATCAATATGGTTACCCATAAAGATGACCCCGTCAACTTGCTTAGCCATCAACGTATTCAACACGTTGACTTCTTGTTCACCCGCATCATCGGAGTTCGTTAAAATGATATTGTACTTGTACATCATCGCAATATCATCAATCCCGCGTGCTAACGCCGCAAAATAAATGTTGGTCACGTCCGGGATGATTACCCCGACCGTAGTTGAACGCTTACTTGCTAACCCTCGTGCAACTGCGTTAGGCCGGTAATCTAACCGTTCGATGACAGCTAGTACCTTTTTACGCGTTGCGGGTTTAACGTTGGGATTACCATTGACGACTCGTGAAACTGTGGCCATTGAAACCGCCGCTTCGCGTGCCACATCATAAATTGTTACTGTTTGTTTTTCCATATAAAAATAGCCCTTTCTTGCTTGGTATCATATGTTTTCATCCGTTTTCATGCAACATCAACCAATATAGCAAAATTACGCTTCCAATGCAACTTAAGATTGTTATTGAAATCGCTTTCATGAAAATAATACCGTACTTGTTTTCAAAATGCAAGATTTACCACACGAAGATTGTTATTTTGGGCTCATTATTCTCAGCTTTTTATCATCAACAGCGCTATACTAGTATTATTATCTATTATTTTATCTAAGGAGTGTTTGAATTGACAGATTATACGAAACTGCAACAAGTCCGTCAATGGACCCAAGACAATCACGTTGACGTGACCTACATCAGTAACTTTCACACAATTTCATATTTGACTGGTTTTGAGAGCAACCCCTACGAACGGACGCTAGCACTGTTTGTTTTCGCGGATGCGGAACCATTTCTCTTTGCACCCGCTCTCGAAGTTGAAGCAATCAAGGAGATGGGCTGGCCTTACAAAGTTTTCGGCTACCTCGACCATGAAGATCCATACGCGCTAATTGCTGATCACATTCACGCACAATTGACTGATCCTAAAGTTTGGGCCCTTGAAACTGGGAACTTGACGTTAGACCGCTTTACCGCGCTCAAACAGCAATTTCCAGCTGCCCACTTCGATAAGGATCTATCACCTTATATTCAGCAATTACGGCTGGTCAAAACAGCTGATGAACTTGAAAAACTAAACATTGCCGGTAAATGGGCCGACTTTGCTTTTGAACAAGGATTTGCTGCTGTCAAGGCGGGTCGCACCGAACAACAGATTGCTGCCGAATTACAGTATGCCTTAATGAAAAAGGGAATTATGGAAATGAGTTTCGACACTTTAGTCCAAGCTGGTGAACATGCCGCCAACCCCCATGGTGCAACTAACGAAACCCAAGTCAAGCCAAATGAATTAGTGCTATTCGACCTCGGCGTCATGTATGAAGGCTATGCTTCTGATGCTTCCCGGACAATTGCTTATGGCCAACCGAGTGCCAAGCAAAAGGAAATCTTTGACGTCTGTCTGGAAGCCAACTTGACTGCTCAGGCAGCCATTAAACCAGGCATGGCAGCCGAAGATGTCGATAAAATCGCACGCGATATCATCACCAAAGCGGGCTATGGCGAATACTTCATTCACCGGTTAGGTCACGGAATCGGCCAAACTGACCACGAATTTCCTTCGATTATGGCTGGTAACCACATGCCACTCGTTGAAGGCATGTGCTTCTCAGTAGAACCTGGGATCTACATTCCCGGCGTAGCTGGTGTTCGAATCGAAGACTGTGGGGTCGTTACTAAGGAAGGCTTTAAGCCATTTACCCATACGCCAAAAGAATTAAAAGTATTAGATCTTTAATTAAAAACGTCAAAGAAGGCCGTCACGACATAATCCGTGACGGCCCTCTTTTTTTACCTAGCGTTGACTGGTACTTGCTTTTAGTGTTATTCCGGTAGCGGATGTTCGGTTTCATAATCAGCCACTTCGGCTAACAGCGCCGCCGTCGTTTTCAGTGGCAGCACGTCACAGTCAACCGCGGCTTCACTCCCCGCCTGACTCGCACGCCGATAAACATCAATCTTATGATTGACTTTTTGCAAATTCAACAAGGATTGATGGATTTGCGCTTCAACAGCCTGGCGTTGCTCTTCAAACATTGCTAGCCGTTGATCAATCGTTCCATCCCCATCGGCACACCAACTAATAAATTGTCGAATATCCTCTAACGGCATCCCGGTCTGCTTAAGACAACGAATCAATGCCAGTGAATCCAAGTCTTCATCATTGAAGACCCGGCGGCCCTGCTTATCACGCTTCACAAAGGGCGTTAAGCCCGCCTTATCATAATAGCGCAGTGTATAACTTGAAATACCGGTCTTTTTGGCGACCGCTCCGATTGAATACAATGTGATTCCTCCTCAAAAGCAGATAGGACACCGAGCACTTGCTCAGTGTCCTATCTTATCGCTGTCAGCTTACTTGGCTGGTGACGATTCATCCGTTGTCGATTCATCATCAGACTTCGCAGGTGTTGCGTCCTTAGCAGGTGCTGATTCTGGTACGGGCGCTGAAGTCTTCTCGTCCTCGCCAGCTTTTTGATAAGCAGCTCCACCATCAATGACGATATCTTCATCATCACCTTCATCATCTTCGACCTTAGCTAATTCAGACCGTAAACTATCCGTAGCTTGGTCAAGACTTGAGCCAAAGCTTTCACCCGTTTCCTGCTTAGCAGCTTGATACTGGTCAGCAAAATCGGCCACTTTTCGCTTTGTATCTTCAAATTGTTGCCCAGCTTCAGCCTTGAAGTCTTCAGCAGCATCGTTGGCATAGAACGCATAGTCGATTGCCCGATCCTTAAAATCGGCAATTCCTTGCTGTGCTTTAGCTTTCAATTCAGCCTTTTTATCATCATCCATCTTCATAACGGCGGTAGCAATCGCTGCACCACCTAAAACAACACCTAATAAGAATCCCTTTTTCGACATAATTAAGACTCCTCACTATTATTTTTTGAACGTCGATTACGATAGACATCAAAAGCGGCTTTGCCGACCTTGCTTGCGCTGGAGAACTTGCTCCGCTTCTCATTGTTCTTGCCAATCTTGGCTGTTAAGTCTCGAGTCGCAGCATTTAAGTCAGAGACGCTCTGACCTAAGTCGCCCATCGCTTGAAACGCTGGATCAATTGTTGCAACTTTGCCGTTAACATCCTTTAAGAGTTCATTGGCATTTGCCATGATTTTTTCAGTCTCATGTGACAAGGCGTCAACATCATCCGTAATATTATTTAAACTACGGTTGACTTCCCCCATCGTTTTAGTAATCCGCATTAAAAAAATCCCGATAAAGCATACTAATAATAAGAACGCAATGGCGGCAATGATGCCCGCAATGTGTGTAATCATCCTAAAATTCCTCCTTCAACAGCCATGATATTAAAACTAGCATAGCATTGTCTTTAGTATACCGCAATTAAAAAAGTGCTTACAACATTCACCCAGTCACATTTGGTCGCAATAACTTGATCACGGCTTGGTTGCCCGCGTCAAATCTGATAAACTAGTGAACAGACAACAATAACGAGGGTGAAGATATGTTTAATTCAATTAACCTAGCAGCGGTTGACACACCGACTAAACAAGTTTCGGTGTGGATGAAGTTGGCTAAGAAAATTGACTGGCAACAAATTATTATTAATATTGGCGGCAAGCTACTCGAAATCATTTTATTTATTTTACTATTTTGGGTGATTGATCGGCTAGGAAAACGCCTGATCCACCACTTATTTTTAACGAATGCTAATACCAGTGATACTGCCAATAATCGGATTTCAACGATTTTTACATTATCATTAAATATCTACCATTACGTCATCATGTTTTTTGGCATCTATGCGGTACTTTCAGTGTTAGGTGTTCCCGTGGGGACGTTGATTGCTAGTGCTGGGATTTTCAGTGTGGCGTTAGGTTTAGGCGCCCAAGGCTTCGTCAGTGACATTGTCACCGGGTTCTTCATTCTACTTGAAGATCAGATTGATGTTGGGGATTACGTCAAAATCGAAACCATTGAGGGGACCGTCTCCGCAATCGGTTTACGGACAACTCAAGTTACGAGTCCCGATGGCACGTTGAACTTTATTCCCAATCGCAAGATTTTAATCATTAGCAACCAGTCGCGTAACGATATGCGCGTGCTGATTGACCTCTACATTCTCACAACGACTCCCGTTCAAGATCTGACTAACGTGGTCCGCGAAACTAATGCCGACCTCGTGCCTCAGTATCCTGATATCATCGGTGAGCCCGACATTCAAGGCGTCACGACACAAGCCGATGGGACGTTGGTCTTCCGAGTACAATTTTACGTCAAAAATGGCATGCAGTTCGCAATTCAGCGCGACTTTTTGGCCGCCTACTTGAACGCGGCCCGAGCAGCGGGAATTCAACTCCCCTCGCCACGTTTAAATATCGCCCCAACGCACAAGTAAGCTCAACCAACACAAGCCCGCACAGCGGTTGCTCAGAAATGAGCGCCACGGTGCGGGCTTGATCTTTCATCTGACAAATTTCTTCAGGTGGGAACCATGACGCACGTTGTTATTGTCAGGAATAGTTTTAGTTATTCCCATTCGCAACCTAACGTGACCAGGCGAAAACTATTGTGCGGTCACAACCAACCATTAATTGCAGCAACGCTCTGCATTCTTGAAACTCAAAAACGTACTGACACGTGTTAGCGCAGTACGTTTTGTAATTTATTTGTGTAACGCATTCCGATGAGTCAAAAAGCCGGTCATCGCATTGACCCCACTCATAATGGCAGCCGTGTGCGGCACCATGTTTTCCGAGTGCAACGAATATGGACTGTCGACCCCTAACCAGAACATTGTCCCTGGAATCTGATGAATCAAATAACCAAAGTCTTCCCCAGTCATTGCTGGTTCCGTTTCAATAAAGTTGACATCATCATCATCCTGCATGTACTTGATAAAATCAGCAGTGATTGCGTCATTGTTCTCAACGGGATAATAACCACCTTGATTGAGCTTCAAATCGATATTGCAGTCATAGGCGAGCGCAATCCCCTCAGTAATCGTCCGAACCCGCCGCTGAATATGCATGTTCATCTCCTGCGTCAACGCTCGGATCGTCCCGTCAATCTGGGCCTCACCGGCAATCACATTGCCAATCGTGCCAGCAGTAAAGTGACCTAATGTCACCACACCACTTTGAATCGGGTCCACGTTGCGCGCTACAATCGTCTGCAGCTGGGAGACTAACGCCGCACCAGCGACGACCATGTCGTTTGCTTGATGTGGGTAAGCCGCGTGTCCACTTTTACCACTTAAGTGTGCGTGGATCTCACAAGTCCCCGCAAATAACGTGCCCATCCGGCAACCGATCGCTCCAGTTGGTAAATTAGGATTGTCATGGAATGCAAAAATCTCATCTGGCATCCAATCACCATCTAGCGCACCACTTTCGTACAAGCGTTGCCCACCCGAGGCATTTTCCTCAGCCGGCTGGAACATGAAAACCATGTCGGTCGCAGGTCGGTTCTCTGCAAAGTAGCTTAGGATTCCTAGCGCGACTGACATATGAATATCATGGCCACACGCGTGCATGACACCTGGATGGGTCGATGCAAATGGTAAGCCCGTATTTTCAGTAACTGGTAACGCATCGATGTCAGTTCGATAACCGATTCGATAATCATGCTTTAAACCACTGACTTTCACTAAAATCGCCGTATCCAAAGTAGGAATGGTTTTGATTGTCAGCCACTCTTGAGGCATCTTACCAATAATCGACAATAAATAAGCCTGTGTTTCATGTTCTTGTAAGCCGATTTCCGGAATTTGGTGTAAGTGTTGATAAATTGGAATTAGATCGGTTTCCCGTAAGACCATTGTTTATCCCTCCACCATTAAAGATTCCGTAATTCTGCCATTAATTCAGTCTTGCTCTTAGTCTTATCATCAATATCTTTCAACTTACGAGCAGGAACCCCACCGACTACGGTGTTAGGAGCGACGTCTTCAATGACGATCGCACCCGCAGCCACAACGGCACCCTTACCAACATGCACGCCTTCAAGTACGGCCGCATTGGCACCGATCAGCACGTCGTCATCGATTTGAACTGGTTTAGCCGAAGGTGGCTCTACCACGCCAGCTAACACAGTACCAGCGCCAATATGACAGTTCTTACCAACAATTGCGCGACCACCAAGAATGGCACCCATGTCAATCATCGAGCCTTCACCGATTTCGGCACCAATGTTGATCACCGCACCCATCATGATAACGGCATTATCACCAATCAATACTTGGTCACGAATAATCGCACCGGGTTCGATCCGCGCATTGTATTGCTTCAAATCTGCCATTGGTACGGCTGAATTGCGCGCGTCATTTTCTAATTCATAATCTTCGATATTTGCAGCGTTAGCCTTTAAGAACGGTTCAACATCCGCCCAGTCACCAAATAATACCCCAGCGTTGCCACTGAAGAAAGTTTTGATGCCTGCTGGAACGTTTAATTGGTCTAAAGCACCCTTCACGTATACTTTTACGGGTGTTTTCTTTTTCGCACTGCCAATGTAGTTAATAATTGATTGTGCATCTAATTTTGCCATCGGAGACCCTCCAAAAATTTATTTAGCTTTTTCACTAGTGGAAAAATCCTTCTCAATCATATCATATTGTTTGCCGATTTCATGGGTCAGAAAGTTAAAACTCTTCATGAATTCACGACGAGTGACAATTCCTTGAAAAATTTGCTGTTCATCAACGACTGGAACAAACGGATTATCAATCATCAAGTGTAACGTCTCTTCAACGTCATCCACATCATGAACCGTCTTAACTTGTGTCTCCATTACGTCACAGACACGTTTTTGCAGTAATATTTCAGTATTCAGTTGATCAAAACCTAACATTTGTTCAGTAATCAGTGGCAACGATACTAAACCTTCAAAGTGACCACCATGATCAAGTACTGGAATTTTGGAATACTTGACCTTCGTTAGTACTAAAAACGCGTGATACAAATTATTATCAGTTTGAACGTTGGCAACCACGTCCGCCGGAATCAAATAATGGTCGGCGTTACGTGACAATAAGTCCTCAACTGGTTGAATTAACATACAGCGCCTCCTTCACTAAGCCCATCCCTTTATTTTAACCGCAAAAGCACTTTGCACAGCCCTAAAAATCAGTTTTTTTACCACATTTTAATCAGCAAAATGAAATTTTAGTTCTGGCACCGCTTGTAGTTGCCGATCATAATATTGGACGTCGATACCTGCGGCTGACGTTGTCACGATGGCGTAGGTGCCACCGATACGTGCAAATTCACCACGCGGATAAGTAATACTACCAGGATTAAGCACGACCACGCCGCCTCGTCGTTCAACACCCAGTTGATGCGTGTGACCAAAGAAAGCCAGCGTCGCATTGTGCACCTCAGCATTAGCTAATAGATGGTCCAATCCCATGTTCACACCGACTAAGTGACCGTGCGTCATGTAGACTGTCACCTCATCAATAGTTGGATTCACTTCATTTGGAATCACGTCATCGAAATCCATATTTCCTTGAACCGTGAATATCTCTTGAAAAACCGCGTCATCATGCGGTAATTCAGAATCACCACAGTGAAAAAAGGCGTCAACCTGACCGCGGTACTTATCAAGCAATCGAACTAACACGTCACGATCGCCATGGCTATCACTCACTACTAAACATTTCATGCTTTCGCCCACCATTCATCGAATTTAGTCATCAGTTGTCGCAAGGCTGCACCCCGATGACTGATTTGATTTTTTTGTGCTGGCGTCAATTCCGCCAAGGATTTTTGAAACTTACTTGACCAAAATAACGGATCATAACCAAACCCATTGTCACCACGGGGGGCAATCAGAATACGGCCGGCTAACTCACCGTTAACGACAAGTTTCTCACCACTGGGTTTAAGGGCAACCAGGGTCGTATGAAAAGTCGCGGTCCGCTCCGCTTCAGGAACGCCACCAAGGTTGGCTAACAACTTGGCATTATTCGCAGCATCATCATGATCACCAGCATACCGTGCCGAAAACACTCCCGGATCACCGTGCAACGCCTTGACCATCAAGCCGGAATCATCCGCAATTGCCGGTAATCCGGTTGCTTCGACCACAACCGTCGCCTTTTTAGTGGCATTTTCTTCAAACGTGATACCGTTCTCCTTAATTTCAGGAATATTTGGAAAATCAGCCAACGTTTTGATGGTAATATCATACGGTGCCAACATCGCGCTAAACTCGCGCGCCTTATTGGCATTGTTAGTCGCAATGATCAATGTTTGTGGTTTAGTCATTCGCTTCACTCCCTAAATCAATATGTTGTGCGTGAAAGTCCGGTTGGCCCAACCAGTTCCGCGCGATTGCTTCGAATTGATCAGCCGCCCCCGTCGTGTAGTACTCATCCGGATAACGCTTAGTAGAACGATCGTTAGCAATATCCAAGTAATCGAGTACCGCCGAGACATCGTTCACCGTTTCGGCACCAGAATCAATCAAGGTCACCCCAGGCCCCATCACATTTTGAATAAGTGGCCGCAATAATGGATAGTGTGTGCAGCCCAAAACAAGCGTATCAACGTCTTGTTTTTTTAGTTGTTTCAACGTTTCCGCAACCACCCGCTTGGCAACCGTTGATTGATACTCATTCGATTCAACCAACGGCACAAACTTTGGGCACGCCTGCGAAACGACCGTCGCAGTAGGATCTTTGGTTAAGATAGCATCTCGATAAGCATTACTACGAATCGTCCCCTCAGTCGCAATCACACCGATTCGATTACGATGAGAAGCTTTTAACGCAGCCCGCGAACCAGGCGCAATCACCCCAATAACGGGAATTGACAACTGCTGCCGCAACGCCGGCAATGCCGCTGCGGTCGCAGTATTACAAGCTATCACGAGCATTTTGATCTGCTTTGCTATTAAGAAATCCGCCATCTGAAAAGAAAAAGTTCGCACTTGTTCAGCTGGTCGCGGACCGTATGGCAAACGTGCCTGATCACCAATAAAATAAACTGTTTCGCGCGGGAGTTGTTTCAAAGCTTGCTTGACGACAGTCAACCCGCCAACCCCCGAATCCATGAAGCCAATTGCATGTTCATTTGCCATTTTAAAATCTCCGTTCACTGAATTCTGAAACTTTATTATGGTCTTTTTTGAAATTGATTTCAAGCCAGACCAATTGCGACGAAATTGTAAAGTTTCCGTTGATAAATTGAAAAAAACCGACACATTAGTGGAAACGGGGTATAATAATGATTATACAGTGGCTAGAGTACCACGATTTTTTGCATGGAAAGGAATTATCATGACGAACGACTTTTATTCTCAATTTGCGGGCAACTCGATCAAAGCTTCCATCCTCAGTGTGGAAATCTTGCGAGATGCCTTAATACCAAAGTTATTGGGTGATGACAGTAGTGGCATCCTTTACTGGGCGGGTAAAGACTTGGCACGCCAGTTTCCTGTCGCTAGTGATGATGATCTTGTTACCTTTTTTGAGCAAACCGGCTGGGGTCACCTTGTCGTGATTACAACGACGGATGATCTAATCACGTATGAATTGACTGGTGAGCCGGTCGCTCGGCGTAGCGCCACGATCAAATCACCAGACTTTATGCTTGAAACTGGCTTTCTAGCTGAGCAGTCGGCGCTCCGCACCAACTGTGTGAGTGAAGCTAAAATTACGTTCCAAAATCGCATGCGACTGCGCATCTCAGTTACGATTGATCACAATCAACCAATCGTCAATCACGATCCCGCAACACCAATCGAAATCGTGCGGCCTCAAGTTGAACTTGATGACGAACAACCTGAAGAAGCACAGTAAAAAGGACGGCCACGTGGTCGCCCTTTTTTGCAACGTTAAATAGTTTTCCTTATATAGTCATTATTAACGGTTGTCCCCGGTCTTAAAAAAGAGCGCAAAAAAACGCGCCGTTCACTTAAGAAGGCGCGTTCGCTAGCGAACCATTAATGAAATAATGGCCCAGCTTATTATAGATATTGAGCTAAAGTTTGTTGGATCTGTTCCTTGGAATGGTAGCCAACTAAGGTATCAACCACTTCGCCATCCTTCTTAACTAATAAGGTTGGAATGCTCATGATACCAAAGTTGCTGGCCGTTTCAGGGTTGGCGTCGACATCCATCTTATTGAACGTCACCTTGTCACCCATCTCGTCAGCTAATTGTTCGACCACTGGTGACTGCATCCGGCAAGGACCACACCATGTCGCCCAGAAGTCAGTTAACGTTACTCCTGAAGCCGTATCCGTTGTAAAAGTTTTATCAGTAGTTGCTGCGACCATTATAATCGGCCTCCTTTAAGCTTTATCTGTTACTAATAGTAAGTATACCAGTAACCGGGTGGAACACAAACAATTTGCCTGCAATCAAAGCGCCGATATCGTGCACAGCCATGAATTCGCGTCATCACTGATCTGCACCTGGCACTCGTCACTGGTTATTTGAACTGCACCTCAGTCGCACCATTGCCGCCATGATTTGGCGCAGCAAAGTGAAACGACTTGACTTGCCGATTAGACTTGAGATAGTTGGTAATGCCTTCTCGTAGAGCACCAGTTCCCTTCCCGTGTACGATTGTGACGGAAGGATACCCGGCCAACAACGCAGCATCAATATAGCGATCAACTTGAGTCATCGCGTCTTCATAACGCACACCCCGCAGGTCCAAGTTCGGCGAAACGTGACTCGCGTGGGCACTCTGAACAGTAGCACGCGCGCGTTTTGGCTCTTCTGGCTTAACGCGTTCCAAGTCACCGTCACTAATCTTCATCTTCAAGATGCCGAGTTGGACTTCCCACTCGTGTTTACCCATCTGACGCATCAACACACCACGTTGACCATACGATTTGACCAGCACGTCATCACCTTCATGAAAATCATGTTGGGCTTTGGCACGCCGTAATACACGGTTTTTCTTGAGCTTAGGCTGTTGCTCCAATGCATTCAACGCGCCCTTCGCATCAATCAACTCGTTTTCTTTGACAGTCGCCGTACCACTCGCTAATTGTTTCTTACGCAAATCACTAATGATAGCATCGGCCTTAGTCTTACTTTGCTCAACAATGGTGTTCGCCTGCACTTTGGCATCTTCGATCAACTGATCTTTACGCTGTTGATACGCATTGAATTCGCTCTTCAACTGCCGGTGCAATTTTTCAGAATCTGCCACTTGGGTTTTCAGATGCAGTTGTTCATCTTCAACCTGTTTGCGCTTCGTCACCAAATCCGCAATCATTGCGTTGAGGTCTTGACTATCCGTATCCGTCAACGACCGAGCTTGATCAACAATCGCTTGCGGGATGCCCAACCGCTGTGCGATATCGAGCGCATTACTTCGACCAGGAATCCCGACCAATAGCCGGTACGTCGGCTTGAGTGTTTCTTCGTCAAACTCCATACTAGCATTGATCGTATCAGGTCGGTTAAACCCATACGCCTTAAGTTCTGGGTAGTGAGTCGTCGCAACGACTTGGGTTCCCTTGGCCCCAATGGCATCCAGAATTGCGATTGCCAGTGCCGCACCTTCTTGCGGATCAGTCCCGGCACCCAATTCATCAACGAGTACTAAACTGTGAGCGTCGATCTGCGCTAAGAAACTTTCAATATTTTCCATATGGGATGAGAACGTACTTAAATTCTGTTCGATCGACTGTTCATCACCAATATCCGCAAAGATCTCATTATAAACGCCAACGCGACTTCCGGCTTCAACAGGAATAAATAATCCTGACTGGGCCATCAATTGTAGTAATCCCAGCGTCTTCAACGTAATCGTCTTCCCACCAGTGTTAGGCCCCGTAATGACCATCGCCTGATAATCAGTACCTAAACTAATATCATTGGCAACGACTTTGCGAGGATCAATCAGGGGGTGGCGTGCTTGCCGTAGATAGACTTCATTTTTGGGTGAAACGGCCGGTTCAGTCGCCTTCATATCATGCGCATAACGCGCCTTGGCATTGATAAAGTCGAAATGTCCAAGAATCGCCGCATTATTAATGATTTCGTCCTGGTAAGGCGCAATCAAGTTGGAGAGTTCCTCCAAGATACGCTGTTCTTCTTGCTTTTCCGCAACTTGATTTTGCCGTAACCGGTCATTCATCGCCATGACAGCCTGGGGTTCGATAAAGAGCGTCTGCCCACTCGCTGATTGATCATGCACGATGCCACCAAACCGACTGCGATTCTCGGCCTTGACCGGGATAACGTAACGGTCGTTTCTAATCGTGATGATTGGGTCGCTTAAATACTTGGCATCATGGCCACGGGTATAATGACCCATTTGGTTACGAATCTCCGTTTCAGTACGACGGATATTGCTCCGAATCCGGCTCAGTTCTGGTGACGCCTCATCCGTGATATGACCGTCACCTTCAATGGCAGTAGCGAGGCGCTTCGTCACATCTGGTAAAGTAACTAATTCTGCAACTTCATCAAACAGGTGTCGAATATCATTCTCAGGGGCATCTTCTAGCAACTCGGCAAAAAAGCGCGTGATTGCGCGCGTTGTCCGTAACACCCGCCCAACTTGCCCGAGTTCACTCCCATTCAGGGTCGCACCGATAGCTAACCGTTTCATATGCGGTTTTATATCCGCTAAACGAGCGACCGGAATGCCACCCTTTAAACGATACACTTCTGCCCCGTCGTTGGTTTCATCTAAGGCCCGTTGAATATCCGCAACGCTGGTCATTGGGTGTAGTTCATTGAGTGCTTGTTGGCCCGTTGCCGAGACTAAGTATGGTGCTAATTGTTGTTTTACTTGTTGGTACTCTAACGTATTCAATACTTTGGAATTCACTGATATCCCTCCGAAGTTCCAATGAATTACGAAAAGCCGCAAAAAAACGGACAATGCAATTACTTGTCGGCATCATCCGTTTGCATTTTCAATAATTCAGCTTGTTTGTCAACCTGATCTGAAATCGCATTGAATGCGAGCAACGTCGCAATCTCCGTATCAGACAAATCGGGGGCTAATTTTTTTAATTGTGCCACTTGCTCATTCATCATCCGCGTCACCGTTTGCATGTGACGGTCAGATGCCGTGCCAATGATCGTGTAAGTACGACCATCAATTTCCGCTTTAAAGCGGCGCTTGTTAGCAGTCATCAACATCCCGCTTCCTTTCAATAACAATTAATATTCTAGCATGGTTATCACAATTATGCGACAGTTAGAACCGTCTCATAATTTCTAAAAAAGCCCGCGGACATGCGCCCACGAGCTTAATCTACTTTCGACTATTGCATGCCACCGTCATCGGCTAAGAAGGTATTCAAAACTTGCTCAACCATATCCCATTCGTCGTCCGACTCGATCAGTTGTAATTCGCCATTGTCGCCATCTTCAGGATTAAAGATGTAGGCTTGAATATCAACTTCATCATCGGCCGCAGCATCAGCTGGATATAATAAAATATAGGAGTGACCGAAATCTTCTGAATCAAACGTGAACAAAATATTAAATAAGGTTTCGTTACCTTCGTCATCAACTAATGTGATCACATCATTGTCTTTACGATCTTGGTTTTGGCTCATGTTAGTTCCTCGCTATTCTTGTGTGAGTTTGCCGTGGCGATCCAAGTAGTTTTGCAAGATTAAACTTGCAGCTAGCTTGTCGATCACCTTTTTGCGTTTCTTACGTGAGGTGTTAGCTTCTTCAACCAACATCCGTTCAGCTTCAACGGTCGTCAGACGTTCATCTTCAAAGTCTACCGGCAAATGAAACCGGGCTGTCAGTAACTCGCCGTAATGTTGCGCCGCCTCAGCCCGTGGTCCCAAGGTATTATTCATATTCTTTGGTAGCCCTAGGACAAAGCCCCCAGCATCCAATTCTTCAACGAGTTCAGCAACCCGGTCGATTCCGAATTCCTCAGCATCCTCATTGATTCGAATAATTTCAACGCCCTGCGCCGTCCATCCAAAAGCATCACTAATGGCAACGCCAACAGTTCTGGAACCTACATCTAACCCCATCAACTTCATGCATCAACATCCTTATCTGCCTTTAAGTAAGACTTGACAAGTTCCTCGATAATCTCATCGCGCTGATGCTTCCGAATTAAGTTCCGAGCATCCTTTAAGCGCGGGATATACGCCGGATCACCGGATAGTAAGTAACCCACGATTTGATTAATCGGATTGTAGCCCTTTTCTTGTAACGCTTCATAAACTGTCGTTAACGTGTCGTGGACATCCTTAACGCTGTCATTATCGAAGTCAAAGTACATTGTTTTGTCTAATGAACTCATATCAAGCACCTCCCGCTAGTTTCCGCTTCTAATCTATTTTACTAAATGCCCATATGAAGTACAATCAATCCACTTTGATGTAACACATTCGTAATAATAACCCGGAGAATGCAGACGTTTTCTGCAAATTCATCCCGATTTACACTGTTTTTTCATATGCTGACATACCCCTGTTTCGAATGTTCGAATAGTTGAAATTCAAAACAGGCACACCCTTTGTAACCCAATCTTCTACGAGTTAAGCCGGTCACAAGGTGCCATAACATTAAAAAATCAGTACCGTTAGAACGGTCTCGTCCTAACAGCACTGATTTAATTGTTATTTTGATAGCTTTAACATAGCTAACCAACATAAAAAACAGGATGTGCAACCAAAGCAATCAGTCTTATTGTTCGGCAAGCCACTCATGCGCAGCTTTCAGCGCCGCTGGTAGTCCAGCAGGCTTCTTCCCGCCAGCTTGGGCTAAGGTTGGGCGGCCACCGCCGCCACCACCAACTTTTGGTGCAATGGCTTTGATCAAGTCACCAGCTTTGATACCTGCCTTGACCTTGTCATCACTAACAGCAACTAATAAGTTGACCTTTTCGCCAATGACTGTTCCAAGTACCAGTACGTCAGAATACTGCTTGGTCTTCCAAGTATCGGCCAATTGACGGAGTTGATCCATGCCAGAGACTTCAATTTGTTGGGCGATCAACGTCGTACCGTTCACATCGTCAACTTGATCAAAGACTGCCCCAGCCTGCTGTTTGGCTAAGCGACTTTCGAGGCTGGCCCGGTTCTGTTGTTCCGCTTTGAGATCGGCTTGTAACTGACTAACCTTGGCTGGCGTATCAGCTAACTTCGGTGCCTTGACTTGAGCAGCAACTTGCTTCAAGGTTTGTTCTTCGCCGGCAAGCAGTTCGAAAGCTTCCTTCGAAGTAACGGCTTCAATCCGCCGCGTTCCAGCGCCAATCCCTGTTTCGGAAACAATCTTAAATAGCCCCAATTCACTACTGTTCTTAACGTGGGTCCCACCATCGAATTCGATAGAATAATCACCAATTGAAACAACCCGCACAATTTTGCCATACTTTTCAGTGAAAACCGCAATTGCGCCCATCTTGTGACCAGTTTCTTGGTCCGTTTGAATAGCACTGACTGGTAACGCTGCCCAGATCTTATCATTGACGATTTGTTCAACTTTAGCTAACTCTTCGTCAGTCACTTGACCAAAGTGAGTAAAGTCAAACCGTAAATAATCAGGTTCTACAAGTGAACCAGCTTGTTTCGTATGTTCACCGAGAACGTCACGAAGCGCCTGGTCTAACAAGTGGGTGGCGGTATGATTCTTTTCGACTTTGTTGTGGAATGCCAAGTCAACGTTCAGCGTATAAGTCGCGTCTTTTCGCATTGGTTTCAACACTTCAACGGTGTGTAAATGCTGCTTGTTGGGTGCATTTTGTACGTCAGTCACTTTAGCCACCATTTCACCGGCATCATCTAAGATCACACCACGGTCGGCAACCTGACCACCCATTTCAGCATAAAACGGTGTCTTGCTGAAAATCATCTCAGCTTGACCACTGTCGACGTGATCAACCAGGGTCTCGTCAACAATAATGTCGTTCAAAGTCCCCTGCACATTCGTTAATTCGTCATATCCCACGTATTCACTTGGCGTTTTGATGTCGATCAAGAGACTCCGTTGGACGCCCATGGACTTGGCACTGCTACGTGCATTGCGTGCGCGGTCACGTTGAGCCTTCATTTCAACTTCAAAACCAGCTTCGTCGACATCTAAATCTTCGTCGCCAGCGTATTCCTTAGTTAGTTCGAACGGGAAGCCATAAGTGTCATATAACTTAAATGCATCCTTACCAGCTAGTGTATCGTGACCAGCCTGCTTGGTTTCCGCGATCAAGTTATTTAACAGATTCAACCCATCATTCAAGGTCTCATTGAAGCGACTTTCTTCTGAAGCCACGATCTTTTCGATATACGCACTATTTTTGAGCACGTCGGGATAGTGTGAAGCCATGATCTTGCCAACAATCGGTACTAATTGGTCCAAGAAAGCTTCTTTCAAACCTAATTTTTGACCATGTAGGATTGCCCGCCGAATCAACCGCCGAATGACATAGCCACGACCTTCGTTGGAAGGTAAGGCCCCGTCACTAATAGCAAACGTAATGGCCCGAGCGTGATCGGCAATCACTTTGAAGGACACATCGTCCTGGGCGTTATCACCGTAGTGCTTGCCATCACTTAATTCTTCCGTCTTATGAATAATTGGGAGGAATAGGTCAGTTTCAAAATTGGTTTTCGCATTTTGAAAGACCGAAACGACCCGTTCTAGCCCCATCCCCGTATCAATATTCTTACGCGGGAGTGGTTCGTAAGTACCTTCAGGAGTGTGGTTAAATTGCGAAAAGACAATGTTCCAAACTTCCAAGTAACGTTCATTTTCGCCACCAGGATAGTTTTCCGGGTCATCATCAGCTAAATTATTGAAAGCTTCGCCACGATCATAAAAAATTTCTGAATCGGGGCCAGATGGGCCTTGACCAATGTCCCAGAAGTTATCTTCGACTTTAATGATGTGGTCTGGTTTCACGCCAGTTGCTTCCCAGAATTTCGCGGCATCCGTGTCCTTGGGATAAACAGTCATGTATAACTTGTCAGGATCCCAGCCAAACCATTTTGGTGAGGTCAAGAGTTCCCAGGCCCAACTAATTGCTTCTTTTTTGAAGTAGTCACCAACTGAGAAATTACCAAGCATTTCAAACAACGTGTGGTGCCGCGCCGTCCGCCCAACATTCTCAATATCATTCGTCCGAATACTCTTCTGTGAACTCGTCATGCGGGGGTTATCCGGCACAACGGAGCCATCAAAGTACTTCTTCATCGTTGCAACACCGGAGTTGATCCATAATAACGTTGGGTCATCCACGGGAACTAGTGATGCACTAGGGACAATCGTATGACCTTTTTCATGAAAAAAGTCCAAGTACATTTGCCGAATTTCACTACTACTTAATTTTTTCATTTAATTCTGGCATCCTCTCTATCATTCTTAATTTAAGGCAAAAAAACACCGTTGCTAGCAAAGACGCTGTTAACGCGGTACCACTCTGCTTGCAACGATGTGTTCGTTTACCTCTTAAGCTCATTAACGCTGAGACACGGACTAGTTTGCTAGTCATTACTTCTAGGTAGCATCTACCCCACACCGCACTTTTTCCAGCAACCAAAGTGTTTCTTGACCGATATGTGAGATAGATATGTCCTTACTTTGCAAAGTATAGAAAACTTGCGGCGACTTGTCAATACACCACTCAGTTATTTTGCATTAATCTATCCGGATGCACGTCAATTAAGACTTACGATCCTTGCGTTCCTTGCGGGCAGCCGCTCGTTGTTCGATGCGGCGGTCCATCCGCGCCTTATCGCTGATCTTTTTACGAATGCGGCGTTTGTAACCCGGCTTGATCTTTTTCTTGGACTTTTTGACGTAACCAATCAAGGTTGGGTCCAGTTTTTCCTGTTTTGGCCCCCGTTTAGCCCGACGATTACGGTCATATGAATCCACAATCTCACCATCACGAATCGCCTTCGGTTTGAACTTGATCCCCATTGCTTCAACTGCACTGACCTTGGCTTCTTCGCCTGGGCTATATAACGTAATCGCAGTCCCCGCCATTCCATTCCGGCCGGTCCGGCCAACACGGTGAATGAAGAATTCTAAGTCATTCGGAATATCATCATTGATGACGTGTGAAACACCTTCAATATCAATCCCACGGGCAGCTAGATCAGTGGCAACAACAAATTGATACTTCAATTGTTGGACGTCGCGCATAACCCGCTTTCGTTCACGTGGTTGAATATCTCCATGGATCATTGCGATCGTTAAACCTTGTTGGCGCAAATAATGGGTCAACTCTTGAACTCGTTCCTTCGTGTTAGCAAAAATCAACACGAGATACGGTTCACCAATCGTCAGCAAGCGATAAATAATACTGTTTTTATCGTGACTCTTGGTGGAAATCAGCCAGTTATCAATAGTCGGACTAATCACAGATTCTACTGGAATTTCTTCCATAACTGGATTGTTCATGTACTTGCGCAAAAATGGCGTTAATTTTTGTGGCATCGTGGCTGAGAACACCAACATTTGTAAATCAGCAGGCATTCGGCCAGCAATCTGGTCAACCACGTTCAAAAAGCCCAAGTCTAGCGTCATATCGGCTTCATCAACTACTAGCTGAGTCGCACGATGCACATCGAGTGCCTGGGAGCGCATTAAGTCCAGAATCCGTCCTGGGGTCCCAATAATCAACTGTGGTTGGTGCCGATTTAGCTTTTCAATCTGTTCCTGCTTATCAGTCCCACCGACATAGAGTCCAATGTGAATGGCTTTCGGGCTGTGTTGGATCAACTGTTTAGCAGCAGTCTGAATCTGATAAGCTAATTCACGGCTGGGCGTTGTGATAACTGCCTGCACGTAACGTTCATCAGCATTCAGTTGATTGATCATTGGCAGTAAAAACGTATGCGTCTTACCACTCCCAGTTGCTGACTGACCGATGACGCTGCGGCCAGCAGCAATCACTGGAATCAACTTTTCCTGTACCGCAGTCGGTTTGCGGAAATTGATGTCAGTCAGTGCCTGCATCAAGAACGGCTGCAATTTAAAATCTTCAAAACTTGCGGTCATATTTAAACCTCTTTCTCATAATGGCTAGCGACTTGGTCGAGTTCTCGCACTACCGTTTCAATTTCTTGTTGGTCTTTAGCCTTGGCACCGCTCGCTAATGCGTGGCCCCCACCATCATGGTTCTTGGCCACACCGTTGATTGACGGTCCCTTTGAACGTAACCGAATACGGAAGTCACCTTCCTTTTGTTGAACAAAAATCGCCCAGCACTTAACCGTATCAATACGCCCAGGTAATGGGACAACCCCAGCAGTACTAGCATCACCGATTGCAAATGAATCGAGAATCGCATTTGTTAAAATAACGTAAGCTGCACCCGAATCCAACTGTGTCAGATGTTCATAAACGTAGGCCGACAACCGTGCGACTGGTAACGTGATGGTATCTTCAATACGATTGACAGCTTCAGCATCCGCACCGGCTTCCATTAAGGCCGCTGCTGCTCGCATGGTACTAGGCTTGGTCGCAGAGTATAGAAAGCGACCGGTGTCCCCAACGATGCCGGCATACAACAACCGAGCGGCGTTAGCCGTTAGCGTTAACTCCGCCGCAAGGGGTGCGTACCAATTATAAATCATCTCACTCGTACTGGAAGCATCAACGTCGACCCACTGTGGGTCACCGAAAGCGTCATCGTTTGGGTGATGATCGATTTTAACAATTGTCTTACCTTGATTCCAAAGTTCACCATCAATTCGGGGCTGATTAGCGGTATCAAGAATTAATACTAGTGCGTCTTGATAGTCCGCTTCGGTAACCTCATCCATTTGTCCTAACCAGTCAAAACCATGGTACTGTTTTCCAGGTGTCAATAC
Source organism: Lactiplantibacillus sp. C232 (assembly GCF_023806725.1). Classification (NCBI taxonomy): domain Bacteria; kingdom Bacillati; phylum Bacillota; class Bacilli; order Lactobacillales; family Lactobacillaceae; genus Lactiplantibacillus; species Lactiplantibacillus sp. C232. Next base: position 43,106 of record NZ_JAMSKZ010000014.1, on the reverse strand, counting down.
CCGCTTCGCAGGAAAGCTAGCTTTAATGATAGCTGCTAACCCTAACTGGCTTCCGATGGCGTCTGGGTCAGGTCGCTGATGACGATGAATGATGATTGTTTTTGCTTGTTTAATTAAGTCAAAAATTGCTGTTTGGACGGTCATAAATGAACCTTCTTACTCTCATAATTTACTGGTGGCGATTAAACTGTCACAGTACTCCAGTATACCGAAGAATCCGCGTCGCGCCAAATAAATTAATTATCATTTGGATAAAGTGGTAACGTTAAGTTCTCAAACGCCAGTGGTGCCAAGCCAGTTAGCGTGATCCCTAACAGGCGGATGCCAGAGTTAAAATGATCATCGACCACCTCTTCAAAAATCTCTTCGGCGTACTGCTCAAACAAGGCCGCGTCATTAGGTATGAATTCACCGAACGTTCGCCGCTTGGTAATTGTGACAAAGTCACCGTAACGCAACTTGAGAACGAGTGTTTTACCGTGGCGCTGATGCGATTGCATGCTAGCTGCTACCAACTTAGCGATGGCCTTCAAGTGCGTATTAACTTCCGTCGTCGATTGGAGAAACGGTCCAAACGTCCGCTCTTTGCCGATTGATTTCCGTTCACGTAAATACTCGACTGGCCGATCATCACTGCCGCGCACTCGCCGGTATAAAATATAGCCCAACTTGCCAAATTGTTTGATTAGGTCTAATTCAGACTGTGCGTATAAATCCTGTCCAGTCTTGATTCCTAAATCGTGCATTTTAGGTACCGTCTTTTTACCGACACCCCGAAATTTCTCGATGGGTTCACGTAACAAAAATGGTTCTGCATCCTGTGGTAATACGATCGTCACACCCGCTGGTTTTCGATAATCTGATGCTAGTTTGGCAATGAATTTGTTGTAGGAGATTCCCGTTGAACAAGTTAAATGTGTTTGATGCCAAATTTCTTGTTGTAATCGGTGCGCCAGTTCGACCGCACTATGGATGTGTTTCTTATTCGTAGTCACATCCAAGTAAGCCTCATCAAAGGCAATTGGCTCAATCATCTCTGTATACTCATGGAAAATACGATGAATCTGCGCCGAAACTTCGCGGTACAACGGAAAGTTGGGCGTCTTAAATACTGCTGTTGGGCAGAGTTCTAATGCTTTAGCAGCTGGCATCGCCGAGTGAACACCAAATTGGCGGGCAACATAGTTAGCCGTCGTCACAACGCCTCGCCCACCTGTCTGCCGAGGATCATGCGCGATCACTAACGGCTGCGTCTTGTAGGCTGGATGCTCCCGCTCTTCGATCGACGCATAAAACGCGTCCATGTCCACATGAATAATTTTCCGACTCGTATCCACCCGAATAGGCGCTTCAACAATTGACTGTGCCATCCGCCGCCCCTCCAATCCTTAGTACTTTCATTATACACGAACATACGTTCAAAAGCGCGTTTCAAGACCAAAAAATAAGCAAAAAAAATAAGCGGTCATCAGTAATGATCGACCACTTATGGTGTAAACCTATTTTGCTTCAGAATCAGCATTATCGTCGGCGGCTGAGCTTGCCGATTCAACTTCAGAAGTAGCAGCTGATTCAGCCGCTGCCCCAGATTCTGGTGCAACTGTCTTAGCTTGTGCATCTTCGGCTGGAGAAATCTTAGCAACAGCGTTCAAATCAAAAACCAAGTAGATGCCATCACAGTCTAAAGTAACTGTTTTTTCGGTTTCGTTAACTTCATCAACGACCCCGTGCAAGCGACCAATTGTCGTAACCTTGTCACCACGTTTGATTTTGCTTAACATTTGTTGATGTTGTTGTTGTTGTTTCCGTTGTGGACGGATCATGAAGAAGTATAAGAATGCGAACATGACCACGATAAACAGAATTGATGCCATTTGACCCATTTAATATCGCTCCTACTCTAATTAAAAGTTTGACTATCTTTAACTTTAACAAATTACAGTCTGAAATACCAGTAGCACTAAAAGTTTTTCGGGTTTTTATCGTTAAAACCGTACATTTCAAAGAAGTTCTGGCGAAACTCCAGTAAATTATCATCCATAATGGCTTGACGAACTTGCTTCATTAAGTGTAACAAGAAATATAAGTTATGATAACTCGTCAAACGCAAACCAAACGTCTCGTCCGCCTTAATCAAATGACGAATATAAGCACGCGTGAAATTACGACAGGTATAACAATCACAATTATCATCTAACGGGGTGAAATCGTGAGCGTAGGCCGCATTTTTGACAACTAAACGCCCATGGGACGTCATGCAAGTGCCATTACGGGCAATCCGAGTCGGTAAGACACAGTCAAACATATCGACCCCACGAATTGCACCGTCGATCAAGGCATCCGCAGAGCCAACTCCCATCAAGTAACGGGGTTTATTTTCTGGCAATAGTGGCGTCGTGAAGTCTAAAACATGATTCATCTCAGCCTTCGATTCACCCACTGATAAGCCCCCAATCGAGTAGCCTGGAAAGTCCAAGCTAACAAGATCTTTGGCACTCTGTTCACGCAAGTCTTTAAAGCCCGCACCTTGAACAATCCCAAATAAGCCTTGGTAATCAGGGTGTTGATGAACCTTCAACCCCCGCTCTGCCCAGCGACTTGTCCGGGCAACTGACTTGCTAACATAGTCGTAACTTTCAAAGAATGGTGGGCATTCATCCAAACTCATCATGATATCTGGGCCAAGATCATTTTCGATTTGAATAGCCTTTTCAGGAGATAAGAACATCTTTGAGCCATTCAGATGATTCTTAAAGTGGACCCCTTCTTCCGTAATATCACGGTTTTTAGCCAGGGAAAAGACTTGAAACCCACCTGAATCCGTCAAGATTCCCTTTTTCCAATTCATAAACTGATGTAACCCGCCAGCTTCTTTCACGATTTGCTCGCCTGGCCGTAACCACAGATGGTACGTATTCGATAAGATAACACCCGCACCCATCGCGTCTAATTCTTCGGGTGCCAGTGACTTAACACTGGCTTGCGTCCCAACGGGCATAAACATCGGTGTTGGAAAGGTCCCGTGTGGCGTAATCAATTCGCCAAGGCGGGCTCCTGTGTGTTTTTCTTTCTTAATTAATCGGTATTTAATTGCCGGTTCCATATCTGTTCCTCCGTATTAAAATGTTGCTAAACTCAAATAATGATAGCACGAAATCCAGCCGTGAACCAGTCGCGGCAATTGGCGTGGGCACCCACGTGGCTTTAGTCAGTCTGTTAACAAAGCGTTCAAACGTCAAATAGTCGCCTCAAGAATGCATTTTAACTTCTTGAAGCGACTATTGACAATCTTTATTATCTCCAGAGCTAAAACGGCAGCTTGAAATTAGCGATACGCCTCGTATAATACGGCATTTTAATATTCAACCGTCATCCGTTTCAAAATAAGCGATCGCGTTTAAAGCCAGTTATACTAGTGAATAAACATCGCATCGCCAAAACTGAAGAAGCGATACTTTTCATCAATCGCATGTTGATAAGCCTTCAAAATCATATCACGGCCCGTAAAGGCAGCCACTAACATGACCAAGGTCGACTTCGGTAAATGAAAGTTCGTGATGAACGCATCAACGACTTTCCATTGATAACCAGGTTTGATAAAGATATCCGTCCAACCCGAATCCGGCTTGATTTCACCATCAAACTTACTACCAATGGTCTCTAACGTCCGGATTGACGTTGTCCCGGTTGCAATGATGCGCCCACCATTTTGCCGTACTTCATTCAACGTCTTAGCAGCATCTTCGTCCAATCGATAAAATTCACTGTGCATCTTATGATCATCGATATTATCTTCTTCAACTGGCCGGAACGTCCCTAGTCCGACATGCAGCGTCAAGTAAACCAACTTAATACCCTTGTCTTGAACTTTTTGTAAGAGTTCCTTCGTCCAGTGTAAACCAGCTGTTGGCGCAGCTGCCGAGCCATTTTCCTTGGCATAAACAGTTTGATAACGGTCTGGATCATCGAGTTTTTCTTTAATATATGGTGGCAATGGCGTTTCACCCAGGCTCTCCAAAATTTCCATGAAGATCCCATCGTAATGAAACTCGATCATTCGAATGCCATCTTCCTTTTCGGCCGTTACGGTCGCCGTCAACTTACCATCGCCAAATGAAATCACGGTACCGACCTTGGCACGCTTGGCAGGTTTCATGAGTGTCTCCCATTCATCACCTTCCGTATTATGCAATAATAGGACTTCAGCGTGACCACCAGTTTCAGGTTTAACACCATACAAACGAGCTGGCATAACGCGGGAATTATTCATAACGACCGCATCGCCTGGATTGAGTTGATCAATAATATCGTAGAAATGCTTATCTTGCATTTCGCCCGTTTGGCGATCCAATTCCAACAACCGTGAACTATCCCGTTTTTTGATTGGTGTCTGGGCAATCAGTTCATGTGGTAAATCATAATCAAAATCTTCAAGTGTTAAACTCATGTTGTGACCTCTTATCTTTATTTATTTTCTGGGTATGGGAATCCCAAATGCTGATAACCTTTAATTGTAACAACGCGTCCACGTTGTGTTCGCTTCAAGAACCCAATCTGGAGTAAGTACGGTTCGACCACTTCCGCGATTGTATCCGTTTCTTCACCAATATTGGCCGCAATCGTAGCAAGCCCGACCGGACCCCCGTCATAATACTCTAGCATCGTTCGTAAGAGCTTATTGTCAGTCTCGTCCAAGCCGGCATCATCTACGCGTAAATATGTCAGTGATCGCGCCACGATGGCCTCATCAATGGCGTCTTGATCCGCCACTTCTGCAAAATCACGAATTCGCTTGAACAAGCGATTAGCAATGCGGGGCGTTCCCCGTGAGCGACGCGCAATTTCGTGGGCACCCGATGGTTTGATACTCGTTTGAAAAATATCTGCAGTCCGCTTAACGATATCTTCCAAATCAGCAACTTCATAGTACGCCATATGTTCGACGATTCCAAATCGGTCACGTAACGGAGCTGACAGCATACCAGCCCGGGTGGTCGCGCCAATCAGCGTAAACGGCGGCAGTGGAAAGTGCACGGGATGGGCGGTTGGCCCCTGTCCGACCACGATATCGACAAAAAAATCTTCCATGGCCGAATACAACATTTCTTCAACGATTTTCGGTAACCGGTGAATTTCGTCAATAAATAAGATATCACCCGGCTCCAGTTCATTCAAGAGCGCAACCAAATCACCTGGCTTTTCGATTGCAGGGCCACTGGTCGTGCGGATATTGACCTGCATCTCGTTGGCGATTACCATCGCTAGCGTGGTCTTCCCTAATCCCGGTGGACCATACAGCAAAACGTGATCCAAGGATTCCTCACGCTTGCGGGCCGCTTCAATATACACTCCTAATTCGTGCTTGACCCGGGCCTGACCAATATACTGGGCTAACGTTTGCGGACGGAGCGATTTTTCTAATGACGCCTCTTCGTCATCGGCTTTGTCACCGGATAATAACTTGTCATCGTCCATTTAGTTACCCCTCCCATCTACTTCTTCATCAATAGTCGTAGTCCTTCACTCAACAAGGTGTTCGTATCGGCCCCTTGTGTCTGACTAAACGTCTCCAACTTCTTAGTGACCTTCTTGACATCCGCTTTCGAATAGCCAAGAGCTTCCAGAGCCGCCAACGCGTCCGCTAACGCGCCATCAACAGCAGGAGCATCCACATCGAGCGCAGTTTGACCAGTAACATCAACGTTTAGATCGTTTAATTTACCTTTCAAGTCCAGCACGATTTGCTGAGCTGTCTTCTTGCCCACGCCAGGAAAACTCGTCAGATAAGTCGCATTCTCTTGATTGATGGCTTGGATCAGACCTGCATGGTCGTTGTTGGCCAAAATCGCGAGGGCCGACTTCGGACCAATTCCCGAAACCCCGAGCAACTTTTCGAACAACGCCTTCTCGTCAGCATCAAAAAAGCCAAATAGGCTCATGCCATTTTCGCTGACGGCTTGATGGATATACATCTTAACTGCTGTTGGGCCCACCTGGTAACGGTATGGATTAGCCGTTAGCACTTTATAACCAATGCCGCTGACCTCAATCACCACATAACCGGGGGTTACATCGGTCACTTGACCGAGAAAATATTCGTACACCGAAAAAACTCCTTTAAATAAAACGTATGTTTGCTTGCTAAATTGTACCACATTTTCACAGTGGCTTAACACTGGTGCACCGATAAAAACCAAATTTTAATGTTAAATCAATTTCACCTCGATTGACGGATTTCGTGGCAAGAAATGCTTGCCGCCACGTTAACGTCATGCTATGCTCAAAGTCCTAGGGAGGTCTCGCTATGCAACTCAAACCGTTTAAAGCGGTGTTACCGACCACAACTGGTCAAACTAAAATTCAAACAGCTGCGACCAATTGGGACAGCCAGGATACAATGACGACAACCGAAGCCAGCTATTACTGGTACGAACTCACACTCAACGGTGTTCACCAGTGGCGCTTAATTGGCAGCTGGCCGGTGGATCAAACCGTGACGACCATGGTTCCCGGCATGATCAACACAGTCCTTTACCCACAGCAACCCGTTATCGAGATGTTGATTGACGACTGGGTCGGTCATTTTGCCCCGGTCGTCGAGGTGACGGATACCGCGCACGTCACACATCGACTTTGGCAGATTACTGAGTCTGAGGTCAATACCGACATCACAACGGCCATGGCACCCGTTACTCCGCAGAAAACGTGGTTGACAACGGTCAGCACGCCACTCGTCATGTTAGTCTCAACCAGTGAATGGCAAAAATTAGCCACCGCACCAGTCATTCCCGAACAGTTAATTGCGTTAGCGACAACCTCATAATTAACCAGTCGTGGCTGTTAATTGTGAATTTCGCTATGGCATACATTCGTTTGTGTTCCATCTAACGTTAAATAGGCTTCTTAGGAATCAAAGTTAATTCCTAAGAAGCCTATTTTAATACCGATTTACTCAATTAAGATTGTCTGACACGTTTGTGAAGCCACCACCAGCAGGCAATCAGTATGCTAATCACACCACCAATAATACTCGACCATATGCCGATTTTTAGTCCAGGTGTGTGATACGTCAATCGAATCTGGTGCCGGCCGGCTGTCAACTTGGCCCCCACAAACCCTTTGTTGACAACTTGAGTCCTAACGGTTTGACCGTCAACTCGTAGCTGCCAACCAGTCGAATACGGAATTGACGTTGTTAACACGGTTGCTGTCTTAGTCAGCGTGGTTCCCGTAATCTGGTTGTTCGTCACTTGTTGATGCTTCAGCCCACTCGTCTGTAGTTGCCGCGTCCGTTGACGATAAGTCTTCCCAAGCGGTACAGCGATCAGTTTAGCGGACTTAAAATGCAAACTACGAATGCTCGTAAAGTTCAACGTAATCATCTTACGCGCGTACTTGCTATACCCTAAGTTGATTACTGCTGATGTCCGGGGCTCATAATCTGACATATTCGTGGTACCCAACTGACTAAAGCTCGTCAAGTTATCCGTTGTCTGAGCAGTTAAAGAATACCCACTAGCGCTCAAATTGCCCTTCAGACCATCGCGAACATCATCTAGATAATCGACTTTGGTATACGGACGGGCCGTGAACACGTTGGTATTTTGACTCGTTGTCAAGGCGTGCTTGATTGAGGAACGCCGATAACTGATGCCATCTAGCACAAGATAGAGTTCCGTATTTCGATACTTCTTAGGGTGTTGAATGGTCAATTGGTACGGTATCTGGTGCCCCTGCACATCACTGACCATGCTCGTTAACTCGTCGGCATTGTTTTCCTGATTTTTCTGGACTAACTTTTGATTAGCTGCAATCAAGTTCAACACGCGGTTTGACGGTGTCGTCAGGCCAGTTGCCGGCGTCAAACTTTCTCGTTGTTCCGGCGTTAATGTGATCGTATCTGCCGGTAACTTAGTCAACGCGTTGTTCGACGCTCCCGTTGCATGTTGATTGCGGTAAATAATCACCTTGTCCAACGTATCCAAAACATTCGTCGTATCCGCTTGAACCGTATAAGCGACGTTTTTTCCGGTAACGGTTGGCTTGACAGTCTTAACACCACTAACCTGCTGCGTAGTGACCGCACCTTGTAACAAGGCTTGCTCGCGGTCAACTGCGTTCAAGCGATTAAATTGGCGTTGACTAATTTGATGCTGCTGTGTATAAACTAACGGCAACGCATTCTTGGATTTTAACAAGATCGTGCCGGTATGATTACTCATGCCATAAATAAACTTGTCCGCAAAAATCTTCGGTTCGCCAGTTTTCATCTTAACAACCTCATATCCGGCTGGTAAGGCTTGTTTCTTCAACTGGTCCTCACGTGCAAATAAATATTTAACACCTAATAAGTTATACATCGTCGTCCGACCGTCCAACGAACCGAGTGGCGAGTTCATCGCATACTCTGAGTTGCCTAAGGCCTGACTAAATGCCCCCACGTAACCATTTTGAACTGAAAAATACGATCCAACCGTGTGAGTTCCTAACACCATCGGCACATCACTCTCAGCCGAACGCATCGTATAGTAGTTGGGTGCCAAAGCCGTTCGATAAAATTGGCTAGTCGTGGTTAAACTTTTTTGCGCGCCATCAAAATAATTTTTGACCCATTTCATTGCCGCGCCCTGCCGCAACTGCTCAGTACTATTAGAATTAGTATTGATACTCAACCAGCCCAGTCCGTTATTCGCCAGGTTCAGCGTGACAATTCCCAGTAATAACACATAAAATTGCCGATTGGTCAATTTTAAGGATTGTTTGGCCAGCAGGACCCCAATTAACGCTAACAAGATGAGATATGTCGCAATATCATGTTTGCGGATATTGAGATAGAATCCATTGATCAGCCAAATAATGACAAGCAGACCGCCACTAATACCAGCCAACCATTTTAAATCAGCCGCTGTCAGAGCAGTGACTTGGTCCATAAATGCCATCGTCGCATAAGCAAACACGAGGGTTGCCATCAACAACCATCGATTAGAAGGTGTTGAAAAAACGTTGAATACGGCCGCAAATTGAGGCAACAAAATACCCAACATCATCACGACCAGTACCCAATTAAGCACCCAATAGCGTCTGAAATGACGTAGTGTATAAATAATTGCAATAAAGCTAATGCTACTCAGCCCGAGGGTCACCCAGTATTGGACACTGCCACCATTGGTCAACAGTCGATTGGGTAAATTAACGTAATAATTGATGGGATAACTTGTCAAGCCATTCGCAAAGTTAAAACTCGCACGCGTTGCCGTCAACATCGCGAGCAGCGTGGGCACTAGTAAGATGCCTGCCATCGTGACACCAAGACCAACCGCCACTAGTAACCGCCAAAATAACTGTCCAAACGACCGCATCGTTAAATGATCACGACGACGTGACCAGAAACGCACCAAAGCATAGACTAAGCCGCCCAATGCGAGTAAGTAAGCAAAATAGAAGTTACTCAAAATTACAACGGCGGTAATCAGACTGAGTGGTAACCAATGTCGGCCTCGTAAGACCCGTTCAATCGCCCAACACAGTAGCGGAAACCAAATCATTGGTAACAAGAAAAACGGGTGGTGCATCCCAACATAGAACGTATACGCGGTAAACGTATACGTCAAAGCTCCAATCAATTGACTGACACGTTTGAACTTGAACTGCCGACTGAAACCTAGAAAAGCAAGTCCAACGAAGTACAATCGCAGCAAGATCAACGCTTGGTAGGCCCATTCCAAATGAGCGCGCGAAACAAACGCCACTAAATAATTAAACGGATCACCGACCACGTAGTAGGAAAAAGTCGTCAGTTGATCGGCCCCCAAGCCGAGATTCCATGACCAACTGAATAATTGTTGTGGGTGGTGCTGTAAGATCCGCTGAAATTCCAATAAAATCGGGAAGTGTTGGGCGATGCCATCCACTTCCCAAATCAATGTCCGGCCGGCTAAGAAAAGCCCACTGTAAGTAATCGTCGCAATAACCACAAACATCGCCGTATACCAGACGACTAGTGGTATCTTCCGTACTGTCTTCAAATCAGGTGCCCCTATCTTGTAATTACGTCGACAACGCAATCCCCATATTTTGCCATCTCAAACAATGTTTCTATTTTACCATGAACAATTTCGTCTCGTGATGTTCAGTTTGAATCTTAATAAATTCGTGATTCACAACTGTCCCATCAACAACTAACGCCAATCCCAGTTATCTAAAGTTTCAATCTTAGTAGTCGCCGGATAACTCCCAAACAACTGTACTAAAGGTTGTAAGCCACTCACAGCATTATCACGTTGTAAGTTGATCGTAGCGATTGCCGCTTGATCATGACGGTTAGGATCGAGCTCAAAAGCAGCAACTTGCTCATATAAATTCAGCGTAATCAATTTGGCGTCCCGCGCACTTGGATGCGCATTTAATTCCCACAGCGTCTTGCGCCCGGCCACGAACGCGGGCGTGGCCTCTGGTAAATCTGCCAAAAAACAATATGCCGAATAAACCTGGCGATAATAAAGTTTGGTCATATCCAAAACAATCAACTCCCAATCATGTTGAGTGGTCCAAGCACCCGATACGCGCTCACCACTCATTTTAATCAATGATAGCTAACTATTTAAACCAATTCAATCTGAAATTTTACAACTCAAATTAGTGTCACAAACGCCACTTCCCCAATCTTAAAGTTGTTTTTTAGACCGCAATACTGGCGACAATAAAAGTGTCCCTAGGTTTTTTAACCCAGGGACTACTCAACATTGCTATTTTTATTCGATAACACATTCGGTTCGTGATTATTCAGTATCAGTCATGATTAAAACGTGCCATTTCTTAAGTTCAAAAGCAACCAGCTTAAGACCGCTGGAAAAAGTTCGGACTAGCGTAGACTTGCTTGGTGTGTGCGCCTTACACCGACTTCCAGGCATTTCTGCCAATTGCCGGAACGTGGTGGGCACAGATTTGAGCCGAAAAATCACGTCTCAAATACTGGCCTTTCACTAACCAAGCACAAGACGCTTGCTAAGTGAAATTTCACCACTGAGCATTGGCCGAAACGCCTTCCAGTCGGGACAGTATTCGAATGGCAGACGGTGAGGTACCCAACTTTTGATGAATTGGTCGTTGCTTTTCATAAACGGTAATTTTGTCAATCAACTGTCAGACTAAAAATAATATTGAGATGGCTCACTAATCCTGAATCGGTATAGTAGGATTTAATCTCTTTACAGAGTGCTTAATGCACCTAGCGCTTTGTTTAAACTTCCAGCATCAAAATAGTCAGCGACTAATTGTACCAAATTAGGTGGTCGTTCATCAGCCATTCGAGCAGTTTCCCGACCGGAGGGGCTGGGTGGACAATGCTCAGTAGCCAAATTATTCTTAGCTGGAAGTGGTCTGCTTCCGGCTTAGAATAAGACTCGTATTTGAGATGACGCGGGTTATGCGTTAGCTCAAATCGACGTCGGCTGCGTTCCAGCAATTGTCACCCAGCCCCGGAGGTCGGCATAGGACGCACACCGGCTGACGAACAACAATCTAAACTTGGCACGTTTTAATCATAATTCATGAAATATTTACTTGCACAATGCGGATCGATTACGAATCATACTAAAGTAACGAGTACGCCGCCAATAATCACTTTAATCACGTGCTTCATGACTATCCTGAATTCGTTTGAACATCCGTTCCATGTCTGAATTCGTGAAGTGTACCGTCACCGGACGGCCATGTGGGCAATTGAACGGATTCTCGCAGGTCGGTAACTTGGCTAATAACGCGCGGGCCTGCTGATCATCCAAATGGTGATTGGCCTTGATTGCCCGTTTACAGGACATCATGATAGCTGACTTTTCCCGAAATTGGGCGACCGTCAACTTATCATCCTGTAAGAGCCAATCAATCATTTCACGAATCGTATCTTCTTCTTGCCCAGCTTTGAACCAGGTCGGATGGGCATGAACAATGAAGCTGTTGCCGCCGAATGATTCCAGATGAATCCCTAATTCTGCTAGTAACGGCAATTTTTCCTTGATCTTTAAAACATCGCTCGTCGGGTAATCTAAAATAATCGGAACCAATAAATTTTGTTGATCCGCACTAACCTCACCTATCGCTTGGCGATAATATTCATAGTTGATTCGCTCCTGGGCCGCATGCTGATCCAAAATGTACATACCGTCATCCGCCTCAGCTAACAGATAAGTCCCGTGCATCTGACCAAGATAGCGTAACTGTGGAAAACGTTCCGTATCCGGCGCTTCACTAGTCGGCGCGCTTGCAGCCGTGCTGGTTTCTAACGGTTCAGCAGTTTCACCAAAGGGTAAAGCGCCTGATTCTGACTGGTAACGCTGGTCAAATGCTTGAACTGGAGTAGCTGTCAGTTCGTCGCGATGGCTAATCATAATCGGCTGGTTGGCAGAACTTGCCGCTGATTCTGACGGAACAACCGCACTAACTGCTGCACGGTTTACCGCTGATGGCTGTGCTGAAGTAGTACTTACCATGGTCGTTGCCGAGCTGGGCTGCATGGTTGCCGCTGCCAGCGAGGCTGCAAACTGCTCAGTCGATGCCGGCGTTGTCTTATCCGCTACTTGATACTGTGACGAAACGGCGTTCAAATCCATCGCCAGCTGGTCTGTATTTAGATGTTCACGCCGATGGCTGCCAAGATTGGTCAATGCTGACGGAATCAAGTTCACATCCACTAACCGGTCCGTAATCGTGGTGCTGACCAGTTTGGCTAATTCTGGTTCCTTACTCAAACGGACTTCTTGTTTCGTGGGATGAACATTGACGTCCACCAATAAAGGATCCATTGTTAAAGCGATCACCGCGATTGGATAACGGCCGACCATCAACTTAGAACCGTAACCTTTGATGACGGCTTTGGTCAATTGCTGGTTCTTGATAGCACGACCATTAATCAGAACAGTAATATACTGGCGACTGGCCCGCGTCAGCTCAGGTAAAGCCACAAAGCCACTCAATTTAAAATCAGTGGTCGATCCTTGAATGGCAACCATCTTGCGCGCATTTTGGACACCGTAAATACCAGCAATGACTTGTTGTAAGTCACCGCGACCAGCCGTTTTTAGTAGCTCTTTCGCATTATGAACTAACCGAAATGCCACCGCTGGATAGCTAAGTGCGATGCGGTTAACCACGTCTAAAATATTCGCTAATTCCGTTTGGGGGGACTTCAAATATTTTAGTCGCGCAGGTGTATTAAAAAACAAATCAGTGACGGTAATGTCCGTCCCTTGCCGCAATGGAGCGGGCGATTGTTGTAATAGCTTACCGCCGCGATAATGAATACTCGTCCCAGTGGCGCCGGTACTCGTATTCATCACCACGTCCGCTACTGACGCAATACTTGGCAACGCCTCACCGCGAAAACCTAAAGAATGGACGCGAAACAAATCTTCACGTGATGTGATCTTACTCGTCGCATGCCGTTTAAAAGCGGTCAGGACTTCAGCGTCATCAATACCGTCACCGTCATCGATAACCCGAATTGACTGAACACCCGACTCTTGCACCAAAATATCAACCTGCGTCGCGTGCGCATCAACAGCATTTTCAACCAGTTCTTTAACGACCGAGGCGGGCCGCTCCACAACTTCGCCGGCAGCAATCTGGTCGGCCAGCACAGAAGATAACTCATGAATTTTTCCCATTTCCATCGGTCCTTTCACATAAAATAATTAAGCTCGTGTCCTGCACGAACATTTTCGATTACCACAACTAGCAATAACTGACTAGTGTCGACCTACCTGTCCGTCAGACGCACCAATAGCTCATCATAATAACAGCTTATTGCGCTCATTTATGATGAGTTAAAATGCGCCTACTTGCCTAATTTTTGTTGCCATTTATACAGCTGGTTCATTACATCCATCGGAGTCATCGCCATCAAGTTCAACGTCTTCAGCTGTTGTAAAACCTTTTCACCCTTCGCATCCGTCACCGCCGGCTCAGCAAATAACGACAGCTGTTCATCACCGGCTTCAGCGACCGGAGCTTCGGCAACCGGGGTCTCCGATTCTACTGGCTGTGACTCATCGGCGGCCTCAACCGGCATTGAAGCCGCTGTGTTAGGTGCCACGCTATTAGCAGCATCACTAGCAGCAATCGAAGCCGCTGTCGTCGATACCGTACTCGTTTGATTTTCCAAACTCGTTAAAATCTTATTGGCCCGTTCCAATAAACTCGTTGGCATCCCAGCCAACTTGGCAACGTGCACCCCGTAGGACTTATCGGCGGCCCCGGGCTCAACTTTATGCAAGAAGACGAGCTCGCCATCCTGTTCAGTCGCACCCACATGCACGTTTCGTAACCCGGATAATTCTTGATCTAACGCGGTCAACTCATGATAATGCGTCGAGAACAGTGTCTTGGCATGAATATGGTTATGCACAAACTCAATAATTGCTTGGGCAAGCGCCATGCCATCGTAAGTCGCCGTCCCCCGGCCAATCTCGTCAAACAACACTAGACTATTGGCTGTCGCATGTTGCAAGGCATTATTGGCTTCCTGCATCTCCACCATAAACGTACTTTGACCGGAAATTAAGTCATCCGTGGCACCGATACGTGTAAAAATTTGGTCAAAAATTGGAAGTTGCGCTGATTTAGCCGGTACAAAACAACCAATTTGCGCCATGATGACCGTCAATGCTAATTGACGCATGTACGTACTTTTACCGGACATGTTAGGACCAGTAATCAAAAGGACCGTCTCATCAGGTGACATTGTCACGTTATTTGGGACGTAACTCTGGTTGCCCATCACTTTTTCAACGACCGGATGACGACCATCAACGATCTTCAAATCATGTGATTTAGTTAATTTCGGTCGAACAAAGTGGTAATCTTCACTAACGACGGCGAAACTTTGCAAGACATCAATTGCTGCGACCGCCTTCGCCAATGTTTGTAGCCGCTGAATTGCCTTTTTAACCGTTTCACGAACCTTTGTGAAGAGTTGATACTCAAGATCCGTAGAATGGCTCTCAGCTTCTAAAATTAGGCTTTCATGCGATTTCAGTTCAGGAGTACTAAAGCGTTCAGCATTCGTTAACGTTTGCTTACGTTCATAGCGGTCCTTCGGTAATTGGGCCAAGTTGGCCTTCGTGACTTCAATATAATAGCCGAAGACCCGGTTAAACCCTATCTTAAGATTCTTGATACCGGTTGTCGCCCGTTCCTGGGCTTCCAACTCAGCAATCCATTTTTTCCCATTATTCATAGCATCCCGATATTGATCGAGTTGCTCGTTATAACCATCCTTGATCACACCACCGTCCGTTACTGACAAAGGCGCGTCTTCAACGATTGCCGCGTCAATCAAATCCGCAACGTCTTCGACTGGATCCAGCTGATTAACTTCATCATTAAATACCTGCGTATCTAATTCCGATAAGATATACCGAATCTTTGGAATCTGACGCAAGGATGTCTTGAGTTGCACTAAGTCACGCCCATTCACGCTACCAAAAGCCACCCGGCCAGCTAAACGCTCCAAGTCATAAACTTTAGTCAACTCTTCTTGTAAGTTACTACGTTCAAAATAATGATCTAATAACGTCGCAACCTTATTTTGACGCGTTTCAATATCGGCCTTCACAATCAATGGCCGGTCGATCCACTGCTTTAATAGTCGTCCGCCCATCGCCGTCTTAGTTTCATCTAATAGCCACAGGAGAGTTCCCTGCTTTTTACCAGTTCGGATGGACTTCATTAATTCCAGATTATACTTGGAATTATGATCGAGTTTCAGGAAGTATGACGGCTCATAAGCGATCGCCTTTTGTAAGTGCGCGAGGCTCCGCTTTTGAGTCACCGTAATATACATCAATAACCGTTCCACGACCTGTTGTTCCAAATCGACCGTCAAGTCCTGAGTCAAGTAGCTCAATTCAGCCTGGGGGGTGACGTTATTCTGTTCTGAAATTAGAATTCCTAGCGTCTTAATTTGATCGCGCAAATCGCTAGCAACAGAGTCGTCGACCACAATTTCTTTAGTTTGCAAGCTGGTCAACTCGTTAATTAGGGTATCGTTAGTCGTTAAGACACTCGTTTTTAGTTCCCCAGTCGACAAGTCGGCGTACGCAAAACCATATTGTTGATCACGCTGAATCAGCGCAGTCAAGTAATTGTTCGTCTTAGCTTGTTCCGCGCCCCGTTCCAACGTCGTACCAGGTGTCACGAGCTGAATCACTTCGCGTTTGACCATGCCCTTGGCTAATTTGGGATCTTCCATCTGTTCACAAATAGCGACTTTGTAACCTTTATCTACTAAAATATCAATATAATTTTGCACGGCTCGATGGGGAACCCCACACATCGGTATGGGGTTTTCCGCCGAATGATTCCGCGTCGTTAAGGTCAACTCTAATAACTGAGCACCTTTAATCGCGTCATCAAAAAACATTTCATAAAAATCACCAAGTCGGTAAAATAAAAACGCATCGGGATATTGATTTTTAACTGCAAAATATTGACGCATCATCGGTGTATCTTTTGTTTTCTGTGGCACGCTTAATCCTACTTTCTATCGTAAATCTTAGTCATCAAAATATGGGTGATCCGGATTAATCAAAATCCGGGCAATCTTTTTCGCCCGACCACTCTGACCATCAACGTCGATCACACAACCCGACAACACTGCCGGACTATCCTCTTGCACGTTGAAACGGGTCGGCATTTGTTCCAAGAAACGCTGAATAACATTCTCACGGGTCATCCCTAAAATACCATTATACGGACCCGTAAAACCAACGTCACTTAAAAAGGCCGTCCCATTAGGCAATACGCGTTCATCACTCGTCTGCACATGGGTATGGGTGCCAACTACCGCACTCACCTGACCATCCAAATACCACGCCATGGCTTCTTTTTCACTTGTCGTTTCAGCGTGAAAGTCGATGAAGATGTTAGGTGTCTCTTCCCGCAGTTGCTCGACCAATGGTTGGACAGTCGTAAAAGGATCCGCTAAATTTTGCCCCATAAAGACGTTTCCTTGAAGATTAATCACGGCCAACTTCACCGTATTGACCTTCACGATCGTATAACCAACCCCCGGAGTCGTCGCTGGCGGAAAGTTCAACGGTCGAATCAACTTCTTAGCACCATTAATAAAATCAAAGATTTCATTATTATCCCAGGTGTGGTTGCCCATCGTAATGACATCAGCCCCCGCAGTCAAGATGTCCTTATACACTTCCTGATTAATGCCGCGGCCGCGGGTGGCATTTTCCCCATTAACAATAGTAACTTGTGGCTTGTAGCGCCGTTTTAACTTAGGTAAGTACGTGGTGACCGCCGTTTGGCCGACATTGCCCATGACATCCCCAACAAATAGAATTCGCATAGATTGCTCCCTTGTTTTAACGTTATACCAATTATTTTAGCATTATTTAGCCTTGAAAACGTGATTGAATTCTGCTGGCAACTAAAAAAATGAGCTTAGGTCAAGACCTAAACTCATTTCCCGGTTATTTAGCGTAATCCACTGCTCGAACTTCCCGAATAACCGTAACCTTAATATGACCGGGATATTCAAGTTCATTTTCAATCTGCTTTTTGACATCGTGCGCCAAAACCGTTGCCTGTAAATCAGAAATCTCGTTTGGCTTAACGATGACTCGAATTTCACGACCAGCTTGAATCGCATAGCTCTTCTTGACGCCATCCTCATTATTAGCGATCGCTTCCAGCTTCTCGAGCCGATGAATATAATTCTCCAGCGACTCACTCCGAGCACCTGGCCGGGCGGCTGAAATTGAATCAGACGTCGCAACCAACACCGCGATAATCGACTTAGCTTCCACATCACCATGATGGGAGGCAATCGTGTTAATCACGACGGGGCTCTCTTTGTACTTCGTTGTTAATTCCACGCCAATTTCAACGTGGGAACCTTCGACCTCATGATCGACGGCCTTACCAATATCGTGTAATAATCCTGCGCGTTTCGCGAGTGTAACATCTTCACCAAGTTCAGCGGCTAAAACGCCCGCTAACTTCGCAACTTCAATTGAGTGATTCAAAACATTTTGACCATAACTGGTCCGATAATTCAGCCGACCAACAAGCTTGATCAAGTCAGGATGCATCCCGTGCAATCCTAAATCAAAGACAGCTTGTTCACCAGTTTCACGGATCTTTTCGTCCATTTCCTTACGCGCTTTTTCAACCATTTCTTCAATTCGAGCTGGATGAATCCGCCCATCTTGAATCAGCTTTTCAAGCGCGATCTTTGCGATTTCACGACGAATCGGATCGTAACCACTTAAAACGACGGCTTCTGGCGTGTCATCAATAATTAAATCAATTCCCGTCAGCGTTTCCAACGTTCGGATGTTACGACCTTCCCGACCAATAATCCGGCCTTTCATGTCGTCATTCGGCAAAGAAACGACCGAAACCGTGGTTTCAGAAACCATATCGGCAGCACTTTGCTGAATCGCTTGGACAATTAAGTTTTTGGCTTCTTTTTCAGACTGCGCTTTCACTTCGTCCGTATTTTCTTTAATTAACACGGCCCGTTCATGCGTTAATTGTTCGCGCGTTTGGGTCAAAATCTGATCGCGAGCTTGTTCTTGCGACAAGGCGGCGACCCGTTCTAACTCAGCTTGACGTTGCGTGATTAGTGAAGCTGCACTTTGTTGCTGTTGTTCAACGCGTTTTTGCTCATTGGCAATCTTATCTTCTTTTTTACCTAAAGCATCCTCGCGCTTTTCAAAAGTATTCTCTTTGTGATCTAAAGTTTCTTCACGTTGAAGCAACCGGTCTTCTTGCTTTTGAACTTCATTCCGACGTTGCTTTAACTCCGTTTCAACTTCAGCCCGGTAGCGATGACTCTCTTCCTTAGCTTCAAGGACTTTTTCTTTCTTATGAGTCTCCGCTGCCCGTTTGGCCTCAGAAATAATACCTTCGGCTGTGTTCCTGGCAACGTCCAATTCTTTTTCATGGACGTTCTTGCGTACATAGTAACCAATCCCATAACCGACAACAATTGCGATGACTGCGAGGATTATACCGAAAACATTCATGTTTCCACCTCCGCACCACCAAAATCCAGTTAACATAAAATCAACTACAAATTTTCAGATGTTATATTTTGATTATTTACACACTTGTTATTCTAATGTTAGAAACGAATAGTGTCAACTTAAAGTCTTATGGCAACCGCTCTCTGCAGGCTACTTTTGTCGTGCAAACAAGCTAAGTATGTACAAAAAACGCCCAAAATAAATATTTTGGGCGTTGCATAACAAACTGTCTATTTTTCGGTTGGTTGGTCGCCGAGATCGAGAGCAGTTTCCGCTGGTGTCGCTTTAGTGGACTTACTTTGACCCTTACTGCCATTCTTAGCAGTTCCCTTATCCTTAGCTTCTTTGGCCTGATCATCAGTTTCAGACGTTTCTTCACCAGTTGCATCCATACCGTATGCATCACGAACCTTTTGGCGAATCTCCGTCATGACATCAGGATGCTCGTCCAAATACTTCTTGGCATTTTCACGGCCTTGACCAATGCGATCGTCACCATATGAATACCAAGAACCACTCTTCTTAACAATATCCTTTTCAGCAGCCATATCAACAATTTCACCAGTTTGTGAGATACCTTGACCATACATGATATCCACTTCGGCACGCTTAAATGGCGGTGCAACCTTGTTCTTAACGACTTTGATCCGGACACGGTTACCAATAATATTGGTTCCTTCCTTGATCTGTTCTGCCCGCCGTACTTCCAAACGAATCGTGGCGTAAAATTTCAAGGCCCGACCACCAGGAGTCGTTTCAGGATTACCAAACATCACACCAACTTTTTCACGAATTTGATTGATAAATAACGCGATTGTCTTGGTTTTGTTCAATGTCCCTGATAACTTCCGGAGCGCTTGTGACATCAGCCGCGCTTGTAACCCAACGTGTGCGTCACCCATTTCACCTTCAATTTCGGCACGTGGCACTAAGGCCGCCACCGAGTCAACAACTAAAATATCGACCGCACCACTGGAAACTAAGGCATCTGCAATTTCAAGCCCTTGTTCACCAGTATCTGGTTGCGAAAGTAACAGGTCATCAATGTTGACCCCTAGGTGTTCCGCATAAACGGGGTCTAGTGCGTTTTCAGCATCGATATAGGCCGCCGTACCACCCTGCTTTTGAACTTCAGCAACCGCATGTAGTGCCACGGTCGTTTTACCTGAACTTTCAGGACCGTAGATTTCCACGATCCGACCACGTGGGTAGCCGCCGACACCCAACGCGTCATCTAAGGCCAACGATCCACTTGAAATCGTTGAAATAGTCGTCTGGGCAGCGTCACCCATCCGCATAATCGCCCCTTTACCGAAATTCTTTTCGATCTTTTTCAGGGCAGTATCTAGTGCTGCTTTCCGTGCATCAGCCAAATTATTTCCTCCTTTGGTGCTCGTTTCTAACTCTTAATATCATAGCTGTTCAAAGTTAGAATTGCAAGCAAAAAGCGAACAAAAGTTCGTATTATTTTTTTAAGTCCGTATCTTCATTCAATGCATGTCTCAATAGGTCTAACCCGGCCATCACACTGCGTTCCCGAATTTGTTGTCGATTACCAGCAAAATGGTACTGCTTGGCCTTCACGGGTCGATCACGGTAAGCAAGACCAATCCATACCGTTCCAGCCGGTTGACCTTCCAAGGTTCCTGGACCGGCAACGCCTGTAAAACTGATACCAACATCAGTATTTAGCTGCTGCTTAGCACCACTCGCCATGGCCTTAGCGGTCGCTTCTGAAACCACGCCCTCAGCGTCAATAATTGCTTGTGGAACGTTCACTAGCTGATGTTTGGCCTCATTCGCATACGTTACAAAGCCGCCCGGAAAGATTGCGGAGACCCCGGACACACTGCCGATGGTACTCTGAAACAGCCCAGCTGTTAAGCTTTCCGCGGCTGTAATACTCAGCTTAGCCGCAATCATTTGATTAATAACAGTAGTAACTAACGAGTTATCGTCTCCATAACCGTAAAAGTACGGCCCAACGGTAGCCTTGATCTGGTGGTCAACTTTGTCGATCATTCCCCTTGCAGCCGTTTCCGTCATAGCTTGGGCACTCAATCTGAGGGTAACCTCGTTAGTCTTGGCATAGGGTGCGATCGTAACCGCCTGCTGTTCATCAATCAAGGGGTGCAACCGGGTCGCCAATTCAGACTCACTGATGCCATAAAAACGCATCACTCGCGAATAGATTTGGGCTTGTTCCCCATATGCAGCTGCCAATTTCGGTTTTGCCTCAGAATCAAACATTACGGCTAACTCACGGGGTGGACCTGGCAATAACAAGAAATCAGCACTATTTTCTGACTGATAAAACGCACCAACAGCCATTCCGTTATGATTAGTCAACGGTTGCGCGCCTGCCGGATACAATGCCTGCAATCGGTTGTTGGCCGTCATTACTTTGTCATTAGTGGCAAACCAGGCCGTAATTTTTTGCATTGCTGCCTGATCTTCAACCAAGGCAACATTCAAATAATGCGCGAGTGTCTGCTTCGTCAAGTCATCCTTGGTCGGCCCCAAACCACCTGTTAAAATAACTAAGTCATTCCGCTGGGCCGCAATTTCAAGGACGGTCGACAAACGTTGCCGATTATCACCAACCACCGTTTGATAATAGCTATCAATTCCTAATTCGGCCAATCCACGTGCGATGTACGTACTGTTCGTGTTCGTAATCTGACCCAGTAAAATCTCGGTACCAACCGCGATTATTTCTGCTTGCATGCCATATATGCCTCCCCGTAATCCTATCGATTACACTCAGTGTGGGCGCGATGATTATCGTCCTACATTAAGTATATACGAAAATGACGATCGACCCCATTAAAAAGATTAGCATTTTCAAATACCTTCATTTGACATAACCTGCCAACGCGACTCATCGTTAAAATTATCGACTGACAGGAGTCATGATTAATTAATAAGGGCAACACGTTAATGGTATACAAAAACGTCTCACCGAATGCAAGACTCGGTGAGACGCTCATGATTAATTTTATTTGAAGCCATCTGCAAACACGTCACGATTCTGAACAAAATAATCAATGCCAGAATAAATAACGAAGAATAAGCAGATATATAACATAATTGCCGCAAATGGAATGTGGATTGCCGCAAATAAGACATTGTTCAGCAGCAGGAAGATGATGGCAATCATTTGTGTCGTTGTCTTAATCTTCCCGGGCATAGCAGCAGCCATCACTTTACCATTATTTTCAACAATCAATAATCGTAACCCCGTTACCGCGAGTTCACGACACATGATAATGGCAACGACCCAATCAGGGGCCGCATTTAACCGAACTAAGATGATGAACGCGGTCATTACTAACATCTTATCTGCCAGTGGATCCGCAAACTTCCCAAAATTCGTAACCAAGTGTTGACCCCGGGCAATCTTGCCGTCCGCTAAGTCAGTTAATGACGCAACCGCAAAAATGACAGTTGCAACCACTTGGGTGACTGGAATTGTTGTTCCAGCCCACACAACCTGTCCCCAACTAAGGGGTAACACCATAATAAGAATGAAAACTGGAATCAGAATAATCCGAAACACCGTTAATTTATTAGGTAAATTCAAAGTACCCGCCTCCTCCGCAACGTTATTTGATGGTCAAGGTAATCGTCCGAACTTGTGACGTACTGTTCTTCGGATTAAAATTGAACGCCTTACCATTGATTGTTACGGTCGTGGCAGTTGCGTTTCCAAACTGGAACTTAACCGTCGTAGCATTACTTGGTAACGTTAATGTATGTGAGCCATCCGCCTTTAGCGTTCCTTGCCAAGTCTGAGTACCGTTAGTCGTAACGGAAGTCCAAGCAGCCTTAGTAGACTTGATGACCACTTTGTTCTTATCCGCACCATTCGTCAAAGTATAAGCCGTATCGCTACTGCCGTTAGCCTTGATTGTTTGTTCCTTGGCAGAAGACGCTTTAGAACTAGACTTTGCTGATGAACTAGCTTTCGACGAACTCGATTGCTTCTTAGAACTCGAAACTTGTACAGAAGAACTGTCCGCACTCGTGCTAGAGCTTGAACCAGCGTGCGTGCGAACCGCCATAAACCAAATAAATAACAAAATCAAAACCACAATGGCAGTGACGATGATCGTTGGTAAATAGTTACGTACGCGACTCGCTGGTGAAGCAGGTTGTTCGCGACTAGCAACCCGGGTAGGTTGAACTTCATCAACATTTTCAACGATGGTTTCAGTATGAACACTCGGTAATTGGTCTCGATATTCTTCTAACAACGCGTTACCATCTAAATCGACAGTTTCCGCATATTGCTTAACAAACGCCCGAACGTAAAAATCACCGGGAAGTTTATCGAACTGTTCATCTTCGATTGCAATCAAATAGCGTTTCTGAATCTTGGTGATTTGTTGCAAATCATCAATTGTGAGGCCTTTCGCTGTCCGGGCAGCCTTTAAGCGCGCCCCAATCGTTGTTGTTTCTTCGTTATTTTCACTCATTGACTTTTTCTCCACCCTAAGTCTATTTTCAAAATCTTACGGTTAATAGTATATCACAGCAACTAAATTTAGCAGCCCCATGACCATTAAATTTCAGATTTCCTTAACTCTTTGCTTGTGGTCGAATCTGGTATTCACTGATTGCCTGAGAAGTCAATAATTGTTCAGCAACCGTCTGCAAGTCTGCAAGGGTCAACTGATCAATTATACCCGGTTCATCAAAGATTGTCGCCGTCCCGAATAGCCGTTGATCATACCGGTTCGCGATTGCCTCCAAGGAGTTCGCCATGAAGACGACCCGCCCAATCATTTCCTTCTTGACTAATGCGAGTGCTGCTTCCTGACCAACTACAGCCGTCCGCCAGTTTTCTAGCACATCAATGATGGCTGCATCAAACTGGGCTGGATCATCCGTTTCACCACTAAAAGTGACAAAATTAAATCCAGACTGTAATTCGAAATCATAACCAAACGTATCATCGATGATACCCTGATCATATAATCGCAAATAATCTGCTGACGTATCGCCAAACAATAATTCTAATAAAACGTTAACCGCTGCACGGTACTTCAAAGCAGCAGCCCCCGCTTCAATCGGCAGCAAGCCTTTGACACCAACGATTGATTTGGCCCGATTGACTGGCATATCAATCGTCCGATAAGGAATAATGTCATGTCCATCCGTTGCGGTTTCAGGAATCTTACGTTCAATCGGTTGAAAGGCAGCAAATTTTTTAGTTGCTTGATTAGTCGTAATCCACCCTAACACTTCGTCTGGATCAAAATTACCAACCACAAATAACGTCATGTTCTCAGGATGATAGAACGTCCGATAAGCGGCGTACAAGTCATCAGCCGTTATCTTAGCAATCGACTCAGTCGTCCCCGCAATATCATATTGTAGTGGGTGGTTCGGATATAGATTACCAATCATTCCGAAATACAGGCGCCAACTTGGATCATCATCGTACATCTCAATCTCTTGCCCAATAATGCCCTTCTCCTTGTCAACTGTCGCTGGCGTAAAATACGGATCTTGAACAAAATCTAAGAGGGTCATGAGGTTGTCCTGCAGGTGCCGGGTAGCTGAGAACAAATAGCTCGTCTTCGTGAAGCTAGTGAAGGCGTTCGCGCTCGCCCCGTACTGACCAAAAATTTGAAACGCATCATGGTCAGCCTTCTCAAACATTTTATGTTCCAGAAAGTGGGCAATTCCATCTGGGAAGCGTTGCATTTCAGTACTTCCGGCTGGAACAAAGGTATTGTCGATCGAGCCATAGTTCGTTGTAAACGTTGCGTACGTTTTGTGATAACCGGCCTTAGGTAACAACGTCACCGTCAGCCCATTATCCAACTGAGCTTGATAACAACTTTCATTAAATTGATCATATTTTTTTACTTTCATGCGGTTACCCCACTCAAGAAGAACCCATTATTAAGGGTCACCATCTTCGCGACTGCAATGATCTGTTCACGCGTCACACTTTGAATCTGCCGTAGCCATTCAGTATCCGTAACGCGTTGTTGCGTTAAATCATCGATCAAGGCTTGCACAGCGAATGTCCGTTGACTATCCAAACTGGACTCAAAATCGTTGATCAAGCCCAGCTTCAGCTGTTCAACTAAATCATCCGTAAAATCACCGGCTTGAATCGCCGTTAATTGGGCCGCAATAATTGCTAACACTTGGTCATGATTTTTGCCATCAATCCCAGCTTGCACCTTAAGCACCCCACGGAAAGTATCCAATGAGCTGCTGGCATAGTAAGCCAGACTCGCCTTTTCACGTACATTCATAAACAATTTAGACAGCGGTGACCCACCAAATAGTTCGTTGAAAACCAAGGCCGCGTAATAATGATTGCCACGATAAAAGACTGGCAAATCATAACCTAAATTTAGCTTTGCTTGGCTGAGTGCCTGTTGTTCACTCACTTCGACGTACTGGTTTGTATTATGATGTTGATAAAATGGCCGTGGGCGCCCCGCCAGTCGATCCTCAAAACCAGCTTGTTGCCACTGAGCTAAAACGGCCGCCTCATCAACGTCACCCGTCACGATAATATCGATTTGATCATTTTGGATCATCATTTGATAATAGTCGTACAAACCTTCCGCAGTGAGGGCTGCCAAATCACTCGCCGTACCGTAACTTGGCACTTGTTGCGCAGGTTCGTCCGCAAACAACGCCGTATTTAACTGCTGTGCAGCATAATATTGCTTATCATCAGCGACCGACATAATCGCCGCTTCCAAATTCTTTTTTTGGCGGTCAAACGTCGCTTGATCAAACTGACCGTCCGCCACTAGCGGCTGTAAAACGACTTGTTGTAAAAACTGGATGGCCTGATTTGTCAGTGGCTGATCCGTTGCCAAATACCGTTCATTCGCAACGGTGATGGCTAATTGCAAGTTATGCGTTGGTCCCTTACGACTAACACCCGCACCAAACGCAGCACCATACATGGCAGCCAATGCGTTGGCTAACGCTCGCTGATCTGGATAATCACGAGAACTTGTTTCTAATAAATTCGATAGTAGCGACCGCTGAGTAATTGTTTCACGTGCAAGCGGTGCCCGAAAATTGATAATAATCTGGTTGGTTTTAAATTGATGACTCTGAACCGTCGTCAATTGGACCCCTTTTGCTAACTGAGTTTGCAACATGTTTCCTCCTTGCATATGTAATAAATAATAAGCGAAAGGCCGGATTGACGCAACTTTCCGTCCTATTGTTTTTTTTATTTTCAGATTATGGTCGCCAAAATGATTATTTTCACGATTAAATTAAATTCTCGTGAGTGGCAATTAACATTGCCAAGTCGCGATTTGTCTGCTATTCTTTTCATTATTGATAAAATTAAGGAGCGGTTAATGTGAAAGTAATTAAATTTGGTGGCAGTTCCCTTGCTAGTAGTCAGCAACTGCAAAAAGTCCTCGCGATCGTTGAGGCTGATCAAAAACGTAAATATGTGATTGTATCGGCACCTGGTAAACGGTTCGATGGCGACACCAAAGTCACTGATTTACTTATTCAATATGCCCGTCAAACGATCCATCATCAAGATACGCAAGCCGTTACCGCAGCTATCATTGACCGTTATGCAGAAATCGGTCACGGGTTTAACGTTCCCGAAGCACAATTGACTCCGATTTTTGAAACGATTCGCAACTTACCAAAACAATCATACGCCGACAACACCTACTTGATGGCAGCTTTCAAAGCGCACGGCGAACGTCTCAATGCGCAACTGGTCGCCGCTGTTTTTCAACAAAGCGGCCTCAACGCTCGCTACCTTGACCCTAAAGATGCGGGAATGGTCGTTACGGACGTTCCTGATGACGCTCAGATTATCAAGAGTAGTTATGACCAGCTCGCTAAGTGGGCCAACAGCGAACAAATCCTAGTTATCCCCGGATTTTTCGCCTACAATCGTAACGGCCAAATTTGTACCTTTTCACGCGGTGGCTCCGACATTACTGGCGCGATCATCGCTCGGGGTGTCCATGCTGAACGTTATGAAAACTTTACCGATGTCGATGCAATTTACGCGGTCAATCCTAGTTTGGTCGCAAAACCAGCGGCCATTAGTGAAATGACGTTTACTGAGATGCGCGAACTTTCTTACGCTGGCTTTTCTGTCTTTCACGACGAAGCGTTGATTCCAGCAATCGAAGGCAACATTACCGTCAACGTCAAGAATACGAACCATCCCGAGGCTCCGGGAACTTTGATTCAGTCAACTCGCGAACCCAATCCCCACTACCCGGTGACTGGGATTGCCAGTTCTTCTAGTTTTTGTTCACTATACTTACGTAAGTATCTGCTCAACAAAGAAGTTGGGCTGGGCCGTAAAATTCTAACGATTTTAGAAAATCATCATATTAGTTATGAACACATGCCATCTGGGATCGATGATTTGACCATCATCTTTGATGAACATCAGTTGACGCCCGAATTAGAGAAAACGTTAGTTGCAGAAATCTCAACGGCCATCAATCCCGATGAAATTTACTTTACGCACGACTACTCAATCTTAATGCTCGTTGGCGAAAACATGCGCAACCGCGTCGGCATCATGTCACGTGCCGCCACCGCATTAGCCAACGACAATATTAAATTAATCATGGTCAATCAAGGCGCATCCGAAATTTCTATTATGTTCGGTGTACACGACAATGATGCCGATCAAGCCGTTATTGCGTTATATAAAGAATTTTTCGATTAACCCATACGTCCGACTAGTCAACTAGTCGGGCATTTTTTATGGCCGTGTTTTTCATCAATTGTTGTTGAAAGGTGCCGGCAATTGACCCCGGATACTCGTTCGTCAGCATGTACGTATCCTATTCCGACCTCCGGGGCTGGGTGACAATTGCTGGAACGCGGCCGACGTCGATTTGAGCTAATGCCCAACCCTCATCATCTCAAATACGAGTCTTATTCTAAGCCGAAAGCAACCCACTTTCAGCTAAGAATAATTTGGCTACTGAGCATTGTCACCCAACCCCTCCAGTCTAAAGTGTGCGAGGGATCACGGGTTGAATTTAAGCATTGCCTAGTCAACGGATTAATGCGGTTTGGGCATCAGTCCGTTGGCGTAGCAAGCACAGGATTCAGCGTCACCGCGCGCGTTTCGTTAAGCCGCTCGAATGGCTGATTAACGGCCACTTAACTTGGTGTAATTGGTCTTTTAATACCGGAGCTTCAAATAAAGCGTCAGGTGTAAATCTCTATGTTTATCGAGAAGTTCAATTATTGCTACATTGGTTCAGAAATAGTGAACCATAACAATATCATTTTCTGTCTGACCGTTGCTTGACAAAGTTATCGTTTATAAAAAGTAATGACAAGTCCATCACAAGTTAGGTACATCTTCGTCCGCCATTCGAATACTGTCCCGACTGGAAGGCATTTCGGCCAATGCTCAGCGGTGAAATTCCACTTAGCAAGCGTTCTTTGCTTGGTTAGTGGAAGACCAGTATTTAAGACGTGGTCTTCGGCTTAAATCTGTGTCCACCGCGTTCCAGCAATTGGCAGAAATGCCTGGAAGTCGGCTTAGGACGACGCTAGCCAAGCAAGTTTATGCAAAACTCGAACTTTTTCCAGCGGGCCTTAGCTGGTTGTTTTTGGCCTTATAGCGGCACCTTTCAACAATTTTTCGTGTATAAGTTTAAGCCTTCAATCCCAGTTTGTCTGCGTGCCAATATAAATAGGCTTTCCAAGACATCGTCCGTCTTGGAAAGCCTATTTATGATTAGTTGCTCACCGATAACTGGGGTCACTGAATGACAAGTCCTGCCACGTCACGTTAGTTTTCAACTTTTTGATTACCAAACCATTTCTTGTTGATCTTATCTAACGTTCCGTTAGCCTTCAACGTCTTTAGGCCGGCATTAATTTTGCGTTTCATCGTTTTGTCACCCTTACGCATCCCAACTGCGAAGTCTTCCGACTTAAAGGTGCCTTGCGTTTCTTGGTAATCCGCAGAGTTCGCTTCGTGCTTAATATAATAGCTCGCGTAGACGCTATCAATCAAGAGCCCTTTAATTCGTCCAGCATTCAAGTCGAGGAAGGCATTCGTGAAGGTATCGTATTGAACTGGCGTTTTCTTAGCAATCTTATCCTTCAGCAGTTTCGGATTGTTTTCCAATGACTCATAGCCCGAAGAACCTGACTGAACACCCAACGTCTTACCAGTCATATCGTCAAATGAGTTAATATGATTTTTCTTTAAAGAAACGAGGACTTGCTTGTTCTTCAAATAAGTATTACTGAAAGCCACCACTTTTTCACGTTGGGGATTTTTCGTGTAGCCGTTCCAAATCAAATCAATTGTGCCATTGCGCAATTCGGTCGCATTCATGGACCAGTCAATCGTTTGAAAGCTGATCTTAATACCGTACAACTTAAAGACGGCCCGGGCGAGGTCGATATCATAACCAACTAGTTTCCCAGACTTTTCGCGAAAGCCCATCGGGACAAAACTGTCGTCCAAACCAACGACAACGTAACCGCGTTTCTTGATTTTAGACCAAGTATCTTGGGTGTCAGCGCGTTTAGTCACATTTTGACCACAGCCACTTAACGTCGTTGCCATACCCAGGAGCATCACAACGATCAAACTGAGTGCAAATAATCTTTTCTTCATTCTGACGCCCCCTATTGCTTCTTGGTTGGTTCAACGTGGAACATTTCATCCGCGATATTTTCAGCAAAGGTTAAATCATGGGTCACCACAATTTGAGTCATGCCATCAGCCTTTAAGCCTAAAATCAACTTTTCAACTTCCTGTCGTAAGTTCGGGTCAAGTGCTGAAGTTGGTTCATCATAGCATAAGACATTCGGTTTCATGGCTAATGCCCGGGCAATCGCCACTCGTTGCTTTTGACCACCTGATAATTCGAAAGGATACTGGTCAGCGTGATCACCGAGATTCAAACGATCTAATAAAGTCTGCGCCTGCTGTTCTGCTTCTGCGCTAGACTGCTTTAAGACCGTGGTCGGTGCTAAAGTAATATTCTGCATGACTGTTAAATTGGGAAACAATTCAAAATTTTGGAATACAACACCAATCACACTATCGTTACTCCGATTAGTATAGGGGTCAAATGGTTGGCCGTCGACTAAGAACTCACCGGCATTCACCTTTTCAAGCCCCGTAATACAGCGTAATAACGTTGTCTTACCAGCACCTGAAGGGCCCACAATACTTAGAATCTCGCCATCCTTAACGGTTAAATTCAAATTCTTAATAATTGTCCGTGAACCAAAGCTTTTTGTAATATTTTTTAGTTCTAACATATGATGGCCTCCCTATTTCCAGTAACTGTAGTGTTTTTCGATTCGTCCAAGCACAAAAGTCGTTACGGCTGTCAGTGCTAAGTAAATGATTCCGACTAATACTAAGGGTACCAAAGTAACATCGCGCGCTGTCGCAACGTTACCGGCACGTAACAAGTCGCCGAGACCAATGACATAAACTAACGATGAATCCTTGACCAAGTTGATGACTTCATTGCCAACTGACGGTAAAACAATTTTGATCACTTGGGGAATAACGATTTTACGAATCGTCTGCCAGTAGCTCAGCCGCAAGACCCGTGCACTTTCATATTGACCATTGTCAATCGACTGTAACCCACCACGGAAGATTTCCGCGAAGTAGGCCGCGTAGTTCAGAATAAATGCGAATAACGCGGCGTAGTACCGTGGAAAAACAATCCCAATCAACGGTAAGCCGTAAAAGACAAAGATTAATTGCAGTAACAACGGGGTACCACGCATTAACCAAACGTAGAAATGCAATAACCATTGCAGCGGCTTGAAGTTAGACATTAATCCCAGACCAACAACTAACCCCAATGGTAGCGACCCAATCAGGGTCCAAATGAAAATTTTCAGTGTCATAACGGCACCGGATAATAATGATGGCAAAATTTCTAAAATATACTGCATGTACTTTCCCTCCCAAATTTACAGGTCACATTGTCCTGCGTCCACTAATCGGTCACGACTCAAGTACACAAAAAAGTCCCCTTGAGTCGAATACTCAAGAGGACGGTTATCCGTGGTGCCACCTCACTTCGTAATAACTTCACAGTTATTACCTCAGGGAGTTTTGTGATAATAAAAAAATCGTCCTTAGGCCAGCATGCCTAAGAGGACGATTTAATCGCGGTTCCACCTCATATTCACTAGTTGCTCACACAACTAATCTCAACGAGTTTATCACTAAACTCCGCCGCTAACGAGGCCAACCGAAACAGCTTACTAACTTCAGCTGTCCAACTCACAGATGTGGTTCGTTGTAATCCTTGGTCATCTTCCCATCATCGATAACTCGCTCGGCAAGGTCCTTACAACTACTCTTCTGTTCCCTGTTTTTTAATGTTGAGTTCATACTAATCGAAAATTAATCAACCGTCAAGCCTTTTTTACTTGCCACGATGAAAAATTCCGGCGATTCGTGACCAAACACCCGGTTTAGGTGTATCCAAATTCATTAATGGCACCGTTTCACCTTCGATTCGGCGGGCAATGTTGCGGTAGCCTTGTGAGGCTGGATTCTTAGGATCAAGAACGATCGGTTCACCGTTATTTGAAGTCCGAATGACGGCATCGTCATCGAAAACGATTCCTAGCAAGTCGATCGATAAGTGATGCGTAATTTCATCAATATCCATCGTCTCACCATCTTGCATCATGCGCGTCCGGATTCGATTAATCACTAACTTAGGTGCTTCGGCTAACGGATATTGTTCCAATAAGCCAACGACCCGATCCGCATCACGAATTGCTGAAATCTCGGGTGTCGAGACGATAATAGCCGCATCCGCACCAGCAATCGCATTCATGAAACCTTGTTCAATTCCGGCGGGACAGTCGAGCAAAACGTAATCAAAATCTGGTTTCAACTCGTCTACGATTGCCCGAACTTGGTCAGGATTCAATGCATCCTTGTCCGCATTTTGTGCAGCTGGCAATAAAAACAATAAGTCATCAAACCGCTTGTCTTTGACCAACGCCTGCCGTATTTGAGCACGACCGGCAACTACATCCACAATATCATAAAGGATCCGGTTATCGAGACCCAAAATAACGTCTAAATTCCGCAATCCAATATCTAAATCAACTAAGCAAACTTTCTTGCCCATCAAAGCAAGGGCCGTCCCTAAATTGGCCGTAGTGGTCGTTTTGCCGACCCCACCCTTACCAGAGGTGATGACAATTGCTTTTCCCATCAAACACGTCCTCCATTTCGAGTAAATAGCTTCGGTCGTACCCGTTTTAATTGCTGGAGCGGCTGGTAGTCCAACGCTTGAATGTCATTAATATAGACGACGTTCGTCCCATCAACAACTTTTTCAAGGTCCACTAATTCTAACAATTCACCGACTCGAACCCGCGGGACGGTCGCTAAGGGGCTAACGATCACCGCATCATTGTGATCGGGATAACCGGCCTCAAGCGCACCGTTTACCTCACCCATCACAAAGATACTACCCGTCGCCCGGAGCACCCCACCTTCATGGATCTTACCGAAGAACAACACGTCCCCCGTAATCTCAACGACCTGACCGTTGCGAATAATCTGATTAACCAGATGCACCGTATCACGTTCAATCATCGCTAAAGCATCCGCCGTCAAAATAACATCTGCCGTTAGCTTATGAATACTGAATAACGGATATCGTTGAATCAACTGTGTCACTTTTTGATTTTGTTCCGCAGTCAGTAGTCGACTAGCCGTATCCAGGTCAAACGAGATTTGTTTATCAGTCGTATTATCAGCCTGCAACCGATCCAACAAGACCTTCAAGTCGATCATAATATCATCGAAACTTGCTTCTTGCCGTAAAATCAGTTCATAGCCGTCATTACTGGCCTTTAAAACTACACTCTGTTGCATGTTAGAATTCCTTTCTGCCGACTAATTAACACTCAGATATAACCGACGCATTGGATAATATAATATGACAAAGATGGCTAGGTTGACCGCAATCGTCGGTCCTAGCGTGTACACCGCAAAGTCTGCTAACCCACTAGAGATCACATGGCTCATCGTGTACCAAATATACGTAAATGCTTCCAAAATGGTCAAATTAATAATATAGATCATCAGTAACGTTAAAAAGTTCAGGTCGATCCATGGCTTGATTTGTCGACATATATAGACTACCAACGGTAAGCCAATCATGTAAACGCCTAAAATCCCAGTATAGTACCAGTCAAACACCAAGCCCACGAATGCAGACCAAATTCCAACCGACAGATTATCACGGTCATCTAAAAAGACAGCGAAGACAATCCACAGTAAAACTAGGTGTAAGACACTGGCGTACGGGTAACTAAATAGTTTACCGGCAAAAACATTTGACACCGAGCCGTCTAAAAAGAGTGCAACA
Source organism: Lactiplantibacillus sp. C232 (assembly GCF_023806725.1). NCBI lineage: Bacteria > Bacillati > Bacillota > Bacilli > Lactobacillales > Lactobacillaceae > Lactiplantibacillus > Lactiplantibacillus sp. C232. The sequence goes on along the minus strand of NZ_JAMSKZ010000014.1, from coordinate 9,679 downwards.
AATAACCCAATTGGAAAGATGATTTTTAATCTTGAGTAACGCACCGTTGCACCTCCCTATTGTTCAGCGACCGTCACAACTGTTAAGTCACTAAGGTCCGCTGCGGGTGTGATTTCCACTTCGGATGCTAGCCCGTAATCATCCTGCTTGACACTAGCAACCGTGCCGACATAAAGTCCCTTCGGCGTATTGCCGCCTAAACCACTCGTCACGACTTTATCGCCTTTTTTGATTTTAACGTTAGACGTCACGGAACCCATCTCTAAAAGATTATTGCTCTTATCATAACCTGAAATAATCCCGTTAACAGTCTTACCAGCACTATTCGTAATCTGAATAGCAAACTTATTCGAAGACGAACTCGTATTAGAAATTAATTCAACCTTAGAATTCGTTTGGTTAACTTCCACGACCCGGCCAATTAAACCCTTTTGTGACATGACAGGCATATTCTTCTTTACACCGGATGTCGCACCCTTAGAGATCACGAGTTGGTTCATCCAAGATGATGGTGTCCGCGTCAAAACATTGGCGGTCACCGTCGTATAATCAGATAACGAATTATTTAATTTCAACTGCTTGCGTAACTGCTTGTTTTCCGCACGCGTCGTCTGGGCACTAACCTTGGCCTGCGCCAGTTGGTCAACTTGCTTCTTCAATTTTTGATTTTCTTGATAGGTGTTCAACAAGTCAGAAACTGAGTTGGTCGCACTCTGTAAGCCATTGACTGGCCAAGCAATCACCCGGTCAACCGCACCAGCCACATCGTTTCCGAATTGTTGGATCAATGGTGGTGTCGATTTCTTATCACGAATGGCTACTGAGACACTCATCAAGCCGAAACTAATAATGAACACGACAATCGCAATCACTAGTTTTCGGTTAGAAAAAAACTTTTGCATAATGAACCCCCGGTCGAAAATTCAATGATTTAACAATAAATAAGCGGGAAGACGTCTTCCCGCTCACCTGTTATCGCTTTTTCATAACGTCGATGCTCTTGAGTGATTCACCGGTCCCAACTGCAACACAGTCAAGCGGTTCGTTAGCGATGAAAACCGGTACTTTGGTTTCGTCCGCAATCACTTCGGAAAGATTCTTCAATAAGGCACCACCACCGGTCAAAACAATCCCGTGGTCAATTACGTCAGAGGCAATTTCTGGGGAAGTTTCTTCAAGGGTTTCTTTAATGGCTGAAATAATTTCAGAGACCACTTCTTGGATGGCTTCTGAAACATCTACAGATGAGATTTCAACCGTCTTTGGTAAGCCCGACAAAAGATCTCGTCCACGAATCGTTGACCCTTCCAAGTCTTCAGCGGCTTCCAAAGAAGCTGAGCCACAGTCGATTTTAAGTTGTTCGGCTGTGCGTTCACCAATTAAAAGATTAAACTTCTGGCGAACATGGTAAATGATTGAGTCATCGATCTTATCGCCAGCCATTCGAATTGAACGACTTGATACGATTCCACCTAAGGAAATTGTCGCAACATCGGTAGTCCCACCACCAATATCAACGACCATGCTCCCAGTTGGATCCATGACTGGAAGCCCTGCACCAATAGCGGCTGCAAATGGTTCTTCAATGACATATGCATCCCGCGCACCTGCAACCCGTGTTGCATCAATAACGGCCCGCTTTTCAACTTCGGTAACCCCACTTGGTACACAAACCATGACGTATGGCTTACCATTTGAGCGGCCGAGTGTCTTTTGAATAAAGTACTTCATCATCGCAACGGTCGTATCGTAGTCCGCAATAACGCCATCCTTCATTGGCCGAATCGCCACAATGCTTGCTGGGGTTCTCCCAATCATATCCCGTGCTTCTGAACCAACTGATACAATTTCACCAGTTTTCGTGTTCTTCGCAACTACGGATGGTTCACGTAATACGATGCCCTTGCCGTCAACGTACACAATTGTGTTGGCCGTACCGAGATCGATCCCGATATTCTTTGTCCCAAATCCGAACACTACATTCATCCCTTCATCATTAACAAATTTAATTTTTTATTTAGTCATAATAGTAAGTATTATAGCATAGTCGCACTGCATTAAAAAAGCATTGCCTGAGTCCTAGCATACCGTAAATTAATGAAAAATACAGTCCCACTATTTAACTTAGATAAAATTTAACAAAAAAACGCGATCAGGCCGATTAAATTATCGGTCCTAACCCCGTTATTTTACCACATTCTGTTACGAATCCGTATTACAATTTAACACGCCCTGCTCGGCAAAACTAAAGTAATCGTTTACACCGATAATAAAGCTATCCAAGAGCGGTAACCCCATCAGTTCACAAGCCAGTTGTAACCGCTTGGTAAATTCAACGTCTTTTTTTGACGGCGTCACATCACCACTCGGATGATTATGTGCAATAACGACCCGGGCAGTCGGTGTCGTTAGGGCAACTTTAATAATTTCCCGCGGTTGAGCCGGACAACTATTGAGCGTGCCCTGAAAGACGACCTGGCGTTTGATCACTTGATTTTTCGTATCTAAGCATAACAATTGCAACTGTTCCTGCTCTAAGTTGGCAAAGTCCCGTGCTAAAACGGCTCCCAGTTGTTCACTACCATATACCTGCCCCAAAATTAATCGACTTGGCCGGGGTAATAGTTGCCCACATCTGAGCGCCACGATTAAACCTTGCCAGCGCGGATTTTCAGACGACTCATGTAACCACTCTATAGCGTCCTCTATCGGGTACTCACGCTCAAAGGCCTGCATCGCGCTAGTCACCGCGTCGTTGGGTAAAAACGTCCCAAAGTAGGCTTGCATTAATTCACGAACTTGTGCTGTCGGTATTTGTTCTTCGCTGATCATCGTCATTGAAACCACCCTTTCTACCTAGTAGTTTCGTAAAGTGACCGGCTAACCATTAATTCACCGACATTTTAACGCAATTTTTTCAGTTAACTCACAATCATCTTTGATAATATCAGTACCAGGGACGCAGTATTATTTCTTGCGCAATTGTCTTCTAAGCATCCGTGTCAGCCCCTAATCAGTTTCTGAGTCGCTGCCATCCTTGAAATAAGCCCGTACGTCACTAATAAAGTACAGCGACCCCGTTAGTAGTAACGCATCATCACTCGACATTTCTTGGAGTGTCTGCATCAAGGCAGCTTGCCAATTATCAAATACTTCAGCGGTCCGGCCATTTGGCATTTCATGTGCCAACATCGTCGGGTCGGTCGCTGGACGTTTTGCGTTCGGACCTTCGAATTGTGTCAACCGTAATTGAACATTAGGTAATGCGCCCAAGGTCTGAATCATTTGTTGATGCTGCTTATCCGCTAAGACCGCAAAGATGACATAAACGGTTTGCTGTCCAAATCGCTCACTCAAAGTAGCTGCTAATTCAGTTACTGCCGGCTCATTGTGCGCACCGTCAATCATGATCAGTGGGTCCTGATTCAAGCGTTCGAAACGGCCAGGCCATTGTGTTGCTGCCACAGCCGCTTTGACGTCGCTAGTGACCACGGGTAGCTGAGTCGCTTGGTGGTAAGTTAGGTACGCCGCTATTGCAACGGCCGCATTATCAACTTGATAGTCTCCCAGTAGCGGAGTTGTCAAGTCTTTAAAATGCGCCTCTAACCCGTCAAAGTTAAACCGTTCTTGCCAGCCTTGGGGCGGTAATAATTTGGTTGTAAAATCAACTCCCAACGTCCGCAACGGCGCCCGTTTGCTCATGGCGGTATCAATCATCACTTGCTGTGCTTCAGCCGGTAATTTACCAACAATTACCGGCACCTGCGTCTTAATGATACCTGCTTTTTGAGTCGCAATCGCCGTCAATGTATTACCTAGAATTTGCATATGATCATAACCGATCGTAGTAATCACACTAACGGCTGGTGTCCAAACATTGGTAGAATCGTATAACCCACCCAACCCAACTTCAATAATGGCAATATCGATTGGCTGAGCAGCAAAGTAAAGAAACATCATTGCGGTAATGATCTCAAATTCTGTGGGGCCCCCACTTGCCAATGTCGCGTCAAGCTTGGCAACGATCGGTTGAATCTGTTGCACCAGACCAACAAGTTCTTCATCGCTGATGGGGGTGCCGTCAACACTGATCCGTTCATTGAAGCGAACAATGAACGGCGACGTGAAAGTTCCCACCGTTAGCCCATCTGCCATAAATAATTCGCGTAAATTCGCAACCGTCGACCCCTTGCCATTGGTCCCCGCCACGTGAATGCCGGCCACCTTTAACTGTGGATCACCCAATTCATGTAAGAATTGGCGCATACGACTGAGTGTCGGGGCTTTTTTGAACTGAGTCCGGCCGTGAATAAAGGCTAATGCTGCTGAATAAGTGTCAATCATGTTGGTCTTCCTTCCTGTAAACCGCGCGAATCATCATTTGGCCGTTTGCTCACCATACTTCTAGCTAATGAGCCCTTATATTTTACGTTTTAATAATAAAATGGTAACCATCCCAAAACGGGACGATTACCATTTTACCAGTAACACACATTTCAGTTAACTATTATCGCAAATTAAGCTTCAGCCTTAATATCAACTAAACGTTGCTTTAAGGCAGCTAGTTTTGTCTGATTGTCCGCTAACTTCTCTTTTTCACTATTAACGACGTCTTCAGGGGCATTGGCAACAAAGCGTTCGTTACCTAACTTCTTCGTCGCCCGTGCGACTTCGCTTTCAAACTTGGCTTGTTCTTTTTCAAGTTTTTTGACTTCTTCATCGAGGTCAACAAGTTCAGCTAACGGAATGTAAACTTCCGCATCACTAATCACTTGTGTCATGGCTAACTTCGGTGCAACCACGTCGGCGCCAATTGACAGTGTCTTCGGATGTGCAAACCGTTGAATATAATCTTCATTAGCTTTGAAAACAGCTTGTAACCGAGTGTTGTCCGTCTTAATTAATAGATCCACGGCTGATGACATCTTCGCATTAGCTTCTGCTCGAATGCTCCGAACGGCCGTAATCAATTCAATAAGTGAGGCCATATCACTTTCCGCCGTTTCGTCATCAAATTCAGGATGGTCAACAGGATAAGCAGCGACTACTAAGGATTCACCAACGTGTGGCATTGATAACCAAATCTTTTCGGTCACAAATGGCATGATTGGGTGCAATAACCGTAAGATTTGATCCAAGACATAGGCTAACACGTTTTGGGTATTGGCCTTGGCTTGAGCGTCATCACCGGTCAAGACTTCCTTACTCATTTCGATATACCAGTCACAGAAGTCATTCCAGATAAAGTTGTACAAGGCTCGACCAGCTTCACCAAAGTCAAACTTATCAAAGGTAGTCGTCACTTGTTTGACCGTCGCGTTCAAACGACTCAAGATCCACTTATCTGCTAACGTCCAGTCACTTGCAGCTGGTAATTCCGGTTTGTCCATGGTGCCCAGGTTCATGATAACGTAACGGCTGGCGTTCCAAATCTTGTTAATAAAGTTCCATGCAGCATCCATCTTCGTATAGCTGAACCGCACATCTTGGCCAGCCGTCGACCCGTTAGATAAGAACCACCGTAATGCATCGGCCCCGTACTTTTCAATCACATCCATTGGATCGATCCCGTTACCGAGTGATTTGCTCATTTTGCGACCCTGTTCATCACGAATTAAACCGTGTAAAAGCACGTGTTTGAATGGCCGTTTGCCAGTAAATTCCAAACTCTGGAACATCATCCGTGATACCCAGAAGAAGATAATGTCGTAGCCGGTAACCAGCGTATCCGTTGGGAAGTAGCGCTTAAAGTCTTCCGCATCAGTGTTTGGCCAGCCCATCGTTGAAAATGGCCAAAGTGCACTTGAGAACCAAGTGTCCAACACGTCTGGATCCTGTTCCCAGTTTTCTGGATCTTTTGGTCCATCAACACCGACATACGTTTCGCCGGTCGTCTTGTTATACCAAGCTGGAATCCGATGTCCCCACCAGAGTTGGCGTGAGATAACCCAATCGTGGACGTTCTCCATCCATTGATTGAATGTGTCTTCAAACCGATCAGGCACAAATTCTACTTTATTATCAGTCTTTTGATTCTTCAACGCTTGCTCAGCTAGTGGCTTCATCTTAACAAACCACTGAGTTGAGAGCCGCGCTTCAACCTGAACGCCAGTCCGTTCAGAATGCCCAACGCTATGCACAATTGGGTCGATTTTAATCATCAAATCTTGATCTTCAAGATCCTTGACCATCGCTTTACGTGCTTCAAAACGGTCCATACCTTCGTATTTACCCGCATTGGCGTTCATTGAAGCGTCATCATTCATGGTGTTAATCCGTTTCAAATCATGCCGGTTGCCGACCTTAAAGTCATTCGGGTCATGAGCAGGCGTGATTTTCACCATTCCAGTTCCAAACTCAGGGTCAACGTACGCATCGGCGATAATTGGAATTTCACGTTCTGCTAATGGCAAGATGACTTTTTTGCCAACCAATTCCTTGTAACGGTCATCACTCGGATTAACCGCAACGGCGGTATCGCCCATCATGGTTTCAGGACGAGTCGTGGCAATTTCAATGTAATGCTTACCATTGAAAGTATAGTCTTTGTCAGCAAATGGGTACTTGACGTGGTAGAACGCACCCTTGTCATCCTTATGAATCACTTCGATATCAGACAAAGCCGTCCGTGCTTGAGGATCCCAGTTGATGATGTATTCACCACGATAAATCAAGCCCTTGTTGTAAAGATCAACGAAGACTTTCTTAACCGCATCTGACAGACCATCATCCATGGTGAACCGTTCACGAGAATAATCCAATGACAGTCCCATCTTAGCCCACTGTTGTTTGATAATCGACGCGTATTCGTCTTTCCAATCCCAAACTTGTTGGACAAACTTCTCACGACCAAGATCGTAACGGCTGATCCCTTGTTCGCGCAGTTTGGCCTCAACCTTTGCCTGCGTGGCAATGCCGGCATGATCCATTCCTGGTAACCATAAAGTATCAAAACCTTGCATTCGTTTCTGACGAATAATAATATCTTGTAACGTGGTATCCCAAGCGTGGCCTAAATGCAGCTTACCCGTAACATTTGGCGGTGGAATCACGATTGAATAGGGTTTAGCTTTCTTGTCGCCCGAAGGCTTAAATAAATCTTGGTCTAACCAAGTCTGATAACGACCCGCTTCCACGGCGGTCGGATCATACTTAGTTGGCATATCAGTAGTTGGTTCTTCTGACATTGGGGCACATCCTTTCTTTTGGCACTAAAAAAGCCCACTCATCCTATTAGACTAGGACGAATGGACTTCGCGGTACCACCTAATTTTAAAGCCATCACAAGTGATCGCTTTACAGCTTAAACATCGTTGTTAACGAACGGTGTATCCCGTCCGGCTATTCCTACTAAAACAGTTCAGAATAGCAGCTCGCAAGCTACCTTCACGCTAAAACCGACAAGCGTGTTTCACTGTTCACGCTCTCTCTGTTGACGTTGTTTACCGCTACTCTCTTGCTCATTGCTGGTTGTCACTATTGTAATGAATTTCCTGAGTGCCGTCAATCCTTATTCGAATTGTTTTAAGGCATCCAGTGCCGCAACGTAATTTGGCTCGTGACTAACATCTGGCACGATTTCATGATAAACGATTTTACCGGCCGCATCAGCGACATAAATCGCCCGGGTCAACGTCCCATTGTTGGGCAAGTATAGATTGGTGGCGTAACCAAAGGATAGTTCTTCATCGGAAGCCACCGTTAAGTTCTTAACGCCTTCCTTAGCGCACCAACCAGCTTGGTCAGCAACCGCGTTATTGGAAATGGCTAAAAATTGAACGTGGGGGTACTTATCAGCCTGTTGATTGAACTTCTTTGTTTGAATAGAACAAACTCGCGTATCAATATCTGGCATCACACTTAACAAGACAGGCTTACCTAGCAAGTCCTTAGTCTTAATCTTTTCATCATGGGTAGTGAACACTTTGAACTTCGGTAACTGGTCACCATCTTGTAACGGTTCACCGACTAAGTCTAACGCTTGATCATGAAATAATACTTGCACGTAAAACACCCCTTCGATAACTAATGGTTTTCTAATATTTGTGGTAGTAATAGTATAGCTCAAATTTAACGCAATTTCAGTTTCCGCGCAAATAATCGTCTCAAAAATTATCATTCTTGACATGCGACGCGTTATTTGACGTTAGTCATGGTTTAAACGTGCTTATTAGTTGGTTTGTTGTTCGTCAGCCGATGTGCGTCCTAACGTGCCAACATGTGTGTACGCCGATTTCAGTATATTCAAGCATTAAAATGTGGTGTCGTCGCCAGCTGGAGTGCAAGTTGGGTTGCACGTTCGAGCGAATCGTTTGTTTGTTGTTCCCAGCGGGCAGCGAGTGTGTTGGCCGGGTCGTGCAGACTAGTTAAAATATGTTGGGCGACTTGCAACGCGTGTGGTTGATGTAAACTGGTAGCCATAGTTTGTAGCGCGTCAGCTAGTTGTTCGCCTTCAGTTAGCTGTCGAGTCACTTGCATAGGGGTTTCGATGGCAACTTGTTCGTTGGCGTGCTGACCCGCCTGAATCCAATTATCCGTACTAGCTGGCACTGGTAACCAGAGCATCAGTAAAACGAACCACGTTAAGCAGGTCAGTTGGGACAGATCGATGCCCGCACCGGCCCATGGGTTCAGATCTAAGTTACGTAATTCCAAGTATTGAATCCCATCCTGACATAGTTGTGAATGACCACCAGCATGACGCAACCGAACCTGACCGTAAAATTCCTTGGTCGCACTTAATTTTCCATTATCAACGGCCGCTTGCAGTGTTTGACAATAATCATTTAACGACGCGTACGAGACCGTAACACCCGGCCGATTGGTATACCCGCTAGAACTGTTGCGTAAGCTTCGAACGGGCTGGGCTGGTGGCGTAAGACCAGACTGTGGCCAGCAGCATGGTGAGCAGCCATAAAGATACGTCAGTAGCCAGCGATAGTGCAAATAATTCTGCGCAATGTGCAGGTAACAGTGATTTTGAAAGGTGGTGAAATCACGACTATCTGTCTGGGCCTGATACAATCCCATCATCAGACTAGCCGCCAAGCTCACATTACAGTGAACACCTGACAACATTTGACGTCGTCGGCCATAGCGGTGAGCAAGTCCTTGTCGATAGGCGACAGCGGCCGCATCCAACTTAGCGATTGGAATATCCCGGTCTTCTCGTGGAAGTGTGGGCGGCATGCTTAGCGGCCAAATCAGTTCAGGCAGAAGCCTTTGCCGGACTTGTTGTGTGAGCATCGTTAAGGCGTGCAACGCAGCAACCGCACTTGCTTGCGGTTGGGTGACTAACTCCAACTGTGTCTCCGCAAAGTCCCGTTGCAGGCCGGACAACTCGCTGATAAGTGTTGGTGATAATGCCGTATCCGCCAAATGACCGGTCACCGTTACCCGCTGGCCTTCCCGTTCCAGCCCAATCTGAACAACCTGTGCATTGATCAACGCCGTATTTTCCATTAATAATTGTTGCCACTCCATCCACTCACCTCGCTGATTCAATCTAAATTTATCGTAGCATAGTCCCGACCTTGGTTGGCTGATTATGACCTATTATTTAGGGGTCTATGATATTTAGTGTTGATGGATAAAATCCATCAACACTATTTTTATGTACAACAAAAGGACATATCGTCCTGTGCTACAATCAAGTCGACCAAAACCAATTGAAAGCGAG
>NZ_JAMSKZ010000013.1:0-100303 GCF_023806725.1 Lactiplantibacillus sp. C232 | reverse complement strand
AACTTTATTTATCGAATTCAAATTGAGTTCAAAATCAAAATCGAAAAAAAGAACCCAATTCGTAAATGAATTGGATTCTAAATATAACTTCATCAACACCGGTTGACAGAGACCCCACTAACTAAGCAAGTTTACACAAACTTGAACTTTTCCAGCAAGGCTCAGTTAGTCTTCTCCCCCTGAAGATCAACCTTCATCGCCGAACGCCCCAGATAGCTTACCTACAATCGTGCATACAAAAAGGACGACCACAATGGCCGCCCTTTTTAGTTACTTAGCAATTACTTGCTAGCATCTTGTTCTTGCATTTGTTTTTCAAGGTCGCTGATTGAGTAAACCCCATCAGCCACGTTGCCAACTTCCTTTGGTTTGATATGACGGTAAACCGGCATACCAGTCCCAGCAGGAATGATCTTACCAATGATAACATTTTCCTTAAGCCCGATCAGTGGATCGTTCTTACCACGAATAGCAGCATCAGTTAAGACCCGTGTCGTTTCCTGGAATGAAGCAGCTGACAAGAAACTATTCGTTTCAAGAGCGGCTTTAGTAATCCCAAGAATGACTGGCCGTGACGTTGCAGGAATACCACCAGCAATCAAGGTCTTGTAGTTCTCGTCCTTGAAGTCTGCAATATCCATTAACGTCCCAGGCAAGACGTCGGTATCGCCCGGATCCATGACCCGAACCTTCCGTAACATTTGCCGAATCATGATTTCAACGTGCTTATCGCCAATTTCAACCCCTTGCATCCGATAAACCTTTTGAACTTCACGGAGCAAGTAGTTTTCAGTTGATAAGACATCACGTACTTGAATCAATTGCTTAGGATCGATCGACCCAATGTTCAACGCAGCACCACGGTGAATAAAGTCGCCTTCACTAACCGCCATCCGTGCTGTTAACGGCAACGTGTAAGTCCGGGTATCAGTTTCACCCTTAACCGTAACTTCCTTCGTCCGTTCCGCTGGATTTTCTTCAATTAATTCAACCGTCCCAGTAACTTCTGAGATTTCGGCACGCCCTTTAGGATTCCGTGATTCCACAATTTCTTGCACACGAGGCAACCCTTGGGTAATATCGTCCCCGGCAACACCACCGGTATGGAAGTTCCGCATGGTTAGCTGAGTACCGGGTTCACCGATAGACTGTGCGGCAACTGTCCCAACAGCTTCACCAACTTCAACTTCATCACCAGTAGCCATGTTACGGCCGTAGCAATGTTCACAAACCCCATGCTTAGTGTTGCAAGTAAATGCAGAACGGATCGTAACTTCCGTTACACCAGCATCAACGATTTTATGAGCTAAGTCTTCGTCGATCAAGACGTTGTTACCAACAATTTCATCATGCGTTTCAGGATCAAAGACAGTCTTCATCGTGTAACGACCTAAGATCCGGTCATACAACGGTTCGATGACTTCGTTACCTTCCATGATTGCGTGAATCCGCAACCCACGGTCAGTCCCACAATCCTTTTCACGAACGATAACATCTTGAGCCACATCAACCAGACGCCGAGTCAAGTAACCTGAGTTGGCAGTCTTAAGCGCCGTATCGGTCATCCCTTTACGAGCACCGTGGGTTGAAATGAACATTTCCAAGACAGACAAACCTTCACGGAAGTTTGAAAGGATTGGTAATTCCATGATCTTACCGTTAGGGGCAGCCATCAAACCACGCATCCCAGCTAACTGAGTAAAGTTTGAAATGTTACCACGCGCACCAGAATCACTCATCATAAAGATTGGGTTATCCGCGTTGAAACTTTCAATCAGTTTTTGTTGGATTTGGTCCTTAGCGTCGTTCCAGACACCAATGACCCGTTCATAACGTTCGTCATCAGTAATTAAACCACGACGGAACTGTTTTGAAATCGTATTAACTTGTTTATGGGCTTCGGCGATAATTGCTGGTTTTTCTTTCAAACCAGTAATATCGGCAACCCCAACCGTCAAACCAGACTTAGTTGAAATGTTGTAACCTAAGTCCTTCATCCGGTCAAGCAAGAGTGACGTTGCTGTCACGTGATATTGCTTGTAAACTTCAGCGATAATGTCGGCCAAGAAGCCCTTCTTGAATGGTGGAATGATTTCCTGGGCATCCAAGAATTGATGAATATCTTCACCAGGCTTCAAGAAATACTTGTCCGGTGTACCAGCAATCAAGTTATCGTTAGTTGGTTCGTTCAAGTAAGGGAACTTGCCAGGCAAAATGTTGTTGAAGATTGCCTTACCAACCGTCGTGACTAAGACTGCTTGCTTCTGATCGTCCGTGAATGGCTTGTCAGGCATTGATGAGACCTGAATGCCGACCCGGCTATGCAAATGTACATAACCTGATTGGTAAGCCTTTTGCGCTTCATTCAAGTCCTTGAAGATCATACCTTCGCCTTCACGACCGATTTCTTCAGTCGTCAAGTAGTAGTTACCGATAACCATATCTTGAGATGGCGTAACAACGGGTTTCCCGTCCTTAGGCGCCAAAATATGGTGGGCAGCCAACATTAAGAGCCGTGCTTCAGCTTGGGCTTCATCTGAAAGTGGGACGTGAATAGCCATTTGGTCCCCATCGAAATCGGCGTTGTAAGCTTCACAAGCCAATGGATGGAGCCGCATCGCTTTACCACTAACCAAGACGGGTTCGAAAGCTTGAATCCCTAAACGGTGAAGCGTAGGGGCGCGGTTCAAGAGAACAGGATGTTCCTTGATAACGTCTTCCAACACACCCCAGACATCGTCATCGGCATGTTCGATCTTTCGCTTAGCATTCTTGATGTTAGAAGCTAATTCACGTTTAACCAATTCCTTCATGATAAACGGTTTGAACAATTCCAACGCCATTTGACGTGGTAAGCCCATTTGGTTCATCTTCAAGAAAGGCCCAACATCGATAACCGAACGACCAGAATAGTCAACCCGCTTACCAAGTAAGTTTTGACGGAACCGCCCTTGCTTCCCTTTCAACATGTGTGAAAGAGACTTCAATGGCCGGTTACCAGGACCAGCAACGGGACGGCCACGACGACCATTATCGATCAACGCATCAACGGCTTCTTGCAACATCCGCTTTTCGTTTTGCACGATAATCCCAGGTGCATTTAAGTCCAACAAGCGTTTCAACCGGTTATTACGGTTGATAACCCGCCGGTACAAGTCGTTCAAGTCAGAGGTGGCAAAACGACCACCTTCCAATTGAACCATTGGCCGTAAGTCCGGGGGAATAACCGGAATTGCGTCCATTACCATCCAAGCTGGTTCGTTACCAGATGTCACGAAAGCTTCGATGATATCAAGCCGCCGAACGGCCCGGGTCCGCTTCTGACCAGAAGCATCCTTCAGAGTTTCCTTTAAATCACGTGCTTCTTTTTCAAGATCCACGTTATTCAATAACCGTTTGATGGCTTCGGCACCCATGGCAGCTTCAAATTCGTTACCATATTGAGCCTTCTTCTCACGGTATTCACGTTCAGAAAGTAATTGCTTCTTTTCAAGTGGCGTATTACCAGATTCGATAACGACGTATGAAGCGAAGTAAATGATTTCTTCAAGTGCCCGGGGACTCATGTCTAAGACTAAGCCCATCCGGCTAGGAATTCCCTTAAAGTACCAGATGTGAGTAACTGGTGCGGCAAGTTCGATATGACCCATCCGTTCACGACGGACTTTACTACGAGTCACTTCGACCCCACAACGGTCACAGACAATACCCTTATAACGAATCCGTTTGTATTTACCACAAGCACATTCCCAATCCTTAGTAGGACCAAAAATCCGTTCGTCAAACAGACCGTCTTTTTCAGGTTTCAATGTCCGGTAGTTAATGGTTTCTGGCTTTTTGACTTCGCCATATGACCAGCTGCGAATCTTGTCTGGGGATGCCAGACCGATTTGCATGCTTTCAAACTTGTTGACATCGATCAAAGGACCGACCTCCCTTTTTATTGATTATCTTGCTGAGCGTTGGTTGTTTCAGAAGGCTTAGCGGCGTCAGCTTTTGCGGCCTTGTCCGCAGCCTTCTCATCTTGTTGTTGTTTAAACTTGCTGAGTGCATCGACATTGACAACTTCATCGTCATCATCATCCATGTCCCGCAATTCGATTTCTTTGTCTTCAGAATCCAAGACTTTCATGTCAAGACCGAGTGCTTGCAATTCCTTAACCAACACGCGGAATGATTCCGGTACGCCAGGCTTTGGAATTGGTTCGCCCTTAACGATTGCTTCATAGGTCTTAACCCGACCAACAACGTCATCGGACTTGTAAGTCAAGATTTCCTGCAAGGTATAAGCTGCACCATAAGCTTCCAAGGCCCAAACTTCCATTTCACCGAAACGTTGGCCCCCAAATTGCGCTTTCCCACCAAGTGGTTGTTGCGTAACCAAAGAGTAAGGTCCGATTGAACGAGCATGGATCTTATCGTCAACCATGTGACTAAGCTTCATGTAGTGCATGACCCCAACAGCGACCCGCTTATCGAACGGTTCACCAGTCCGACCATCATAGACGATCGACTTGGCATCTGAATCAACCCCAGCTTCACGAATGGCTTCCCAAATATCTGTATCTTGAGCACCATCAAAGACAGGCGTTGCCATGTGAATTCCTAACTTCCGAGCAGCCATCCCCAAATGCAATTCGAGCACTTGCCCGATATTCATACGAGAAGGCACACCCATTGGGCTTAACATGATATCGATTGGTGTCCCATCAGGCATGTACGGCATGTCTTCTTCAGGAACCACGATTGAAACCGTCCCTTTGTTACCATGCCGACCGGCCATCTTGTCACCAACTTGGATCTTCCGCTTTTGTGCGATGTAGACCCGAACCATCATGTTAACGCCAGGAGATAATTCATCACCGTTTTCACGAGTGAAGATCTTAACGTCCTGGATGATACCGCCGCCACCATGAGGAACCCGGAGTGACGTATCCCGAACTTCACGCGCCTTTTCACCAAAGATCGCATGGAGAAGCCGTTCTTCAGCTGACAATTCCGTAACCCCTTTAGGCGTTACCTTACCAACCAAGATGTCACCGTCTTTAACTTCGGCCCCAATCCGGATAATCCCGTCTTCGTCAAGGTTCTTCAATGCATCTTCCCCGACGTTAGGAATTTCACGAGTCATTTCTTCAGGTCCAAGCTTGGTGTCACGTGCTTCTGATTCATATTCTTCAATATGAATTGACGTGTAGACGTCTTCACGGACTAAACGTTCATTAATAATGATGGCATCTTCGAAGTTATAACCATTCCAAGTCATGAAAGCAACTAATGGGTTTTGCCCAAGGGCTAATTCCCCACCTTCCATTGCTGGACCATCGGCTAAGACTTCATCGTTATCAACGTGATCGCCAACTTTAACGATTGGCCGTTGGTTATAGTTCTTACCACCGTTAGAACGACGGAATTTCATTAACTTGTAAGTGTCTAATGAACCATCATCGCGACGAACGCGAACTTCGCGAGCATCAACGTATTCAACCGTTCCTTCATGACGACAAAGCAAGGCAATCCCTGAGTCATGTGCAGCTTTATATTCAATCCCAGTCCCAATTAATGGCGCGTGAGGATCAAGTAACGGCACCGCTTGTCGTTGCATGTTGGCACCCATCAAAGCACGGTTAGAGTCATCGTTTTCCAAGAAAGGAATACATGCCGTTGCGACGGCAACCACTTGTTTAGGCGAAACGTCCATGTAATCGACATTTTCGATTGGCGTTTCCAAGTTTTCTTCCTTGTTACGAGCTAAAACAGTGTCTTCAACGAAAGAACCATCATCATTCAATGGAGAGTTGGCTTGTGCAATCACAAATTGGTCTTCTTCATCGGCTGCTAAGTAGTCGATTTTATCGGTAACCTTATGCGTTGTCCAATCGACACGCCGGTATGGCGTTTCGATGAAGCCGTAACGGTTGACCTTCGCATAAGAAGACAAACTGTTGATCAAACCAATGT
The DNA here is from genome assembly GCF_023806725.1 of Lactiplantibacillus sp. C232. Classification (NCBI taxonomy): domain Bacteria; kingdom Bacillati; phylum Bacillota; class Bacilli; order Lactobacillales; family Lactobacillaceae; genus Lactiplantibacillus; species Lactiplantibacillus sp. C232. Next base: position 94,342 of record NZ_JAMSKZ010000013.1, on the reverse strand, counting down.
TAGGGCCTTCAGGCGTTTCGATTGGGCACATCCGACCGTAGTGGGTATAGTGCACGTCACGAACTTCATATCCGGCCCGATCACGAGTCAAACCACCAGGTCCTAAGGCTGATAAACGCCGCTTATGCGTTAATTCACCTAAGGGGTTGGTTTGGTCCATGAATTGTGACAATTGTGATGACCCAAAGAATTCCTTAATTGAAGCAACCACTGGGCGAATGTTAATCAATTGTTGTGGCGTTACCGTCGCAGCATCTTGAATCGACATCCGTTCACGCACAACCCGTTCCATCCGGGATAACCCAATCCGGAATTGGTTTTGCAATAATTCACCCACGGAACGAATCCGCCGGTTACCCAAGTGATCAATATCATCGGTTGAGCCAAGACCTTCTTGCAAGTTGAAGAAGTAATTAATGGAAGCAATGATATCAGCAGGCACAATGTGCTTGAACTTCAAATCAATGTTGCCATTACCAATCACGTTCACAACCTTTTCAGGGTCGTTTTGTGAATAAACCTTAACAACTTGTAAGACCATTGGATTCGTAACAACGGCTTCGTCAGATGGTGTGTAAGTAACCGTCTTAAAGTCGTCACGTTCCAAGTATGGGGATAGTTTAGCCATGACATTCTTGTCAATGACCGTATCCTTTTGCGCAATAACTTCACCAGTATCAGGATCAGCTAATGTCTCAGCTAACGTTTGGTCCATTAAGCGCGTCTTCATGCTTAACTTCTTGTTAACCTTGTAGCGACCAACTGGTGCGAAGTCATACCGTTTTGGATCGAAGAACCGAGCAGTCAATAGGCTCCGCGAACTGTCAGCCGTCTTAGGTTCACCAGGACGTAGCCGTTCGTAGATATCTTTTAAGGATTCTTCAACCCGGGAGTCGTCGGTGTTCTTATGAACGTCCTTTTCCAACGTCAACATCAAACTGTCAGTTTCGCCCAACATGTCAATAATGTCATCGTCAGAACCATAGCCTAAGGCCCGGACTAATTCCGTCAATGGAATCTTCCGCGTACGATCGATCCGTACGTATGAGACATTCTTGGCGTCAGTTTCAAGTTCTAACCAAGCACCCCGGTTAGGAATAACCGTTGTGCCGTAGCTAGGACGCCCATTTTTATCTAATTCTTCATTGAAGTAAACGCCGGGTGAACGAACCAATTGTGAAACAATGACCCGTTCGGCACCGTTGATAATAAACGTCCCTTGTTCAGTCATTAATGGAAAATCACCGAAGAATACGTCTTGCGACTTAATTTCACCAGTTTCATGGTTAGTTAAACGTAGGGTAACGTGCAATGGTGCCGAGTAGTTGGCATCATGTTCACGAGCTTCTTCGACGGTGTACTTTGGTTCTAATAATTGATAGTCGACAAATTCAAGTGAAAGTTTTCCTGCGAAATCGTCGATCGGCATAATATCTTCAAACATTTCCCGGAGACCTTCATCCAAGAACCATTGGTAAGAATCGGTCTGGATTTCGATCAAGTTAGGCAAATCAAGAACTTCCTTGATACGTGCATAACTTCTACGGGTACGGTGTTTACCGTATTTTACTAAATGTCCGGCCAAGTTGTTCACCCCTTCTTATTATTCCGGAACCCGCCACCTCCGGTCAAATATTACATTTGTGTTACAAATGCGTTTTTGACCGAATTTTAGGCATAAAAAAACCAAAAATAGTCGCTTAAGTTGACTATTTTTGGATTTATATTAACGAGCCGCACAGACAATAGATTGCGCGTTCGCTCGAGTTCACGGTTACAGACAAGTTATAATATACATCGAATAACGTTAGTTGTCAACTAGTAGACTTCTCTGCCGCCATTAGTTTTCTGGTTCACTCGCAACCCCGTATAAGATCATCTTTAAAAGAGTTTGAACGTGGGTCCGCTCGTCAGCATGAGGATCACCGATTTGATGAAAACTATTAAACAGTGGACTCAAGCTGGTGATATAGAAATTCGTCGCCATCTGTGGTGTGACCCCCACATGTAGTTGCATGTCAGGTTGCTCAAAAACGGTTTGAATCGGCTTCACATAATCAGTAACAAATATGCCGCCCAACTCGCGAATATGTTCATGCGTTAATGCTTTGAAACTGGAATGAATTAACGTGAAGACATCAGCCGGATGCTTATGCGTTAGTAATAGCGAGACTTCTGTTAATTGATCCAACGGAGACCAATCCGCACGGACTTGAATCGCTTCAATGCCAGCCTTGATTTCCGCACCGACCGTCGTAATGACAGCCAGAAAGATGACCTCTTTATCTTTAAAATGGTGATAAAGCGCGGGCTGCGTAATGCCAATCGCATTCGCAATGTCGCGCGTACTTGTCGCATCATACCCATTTCTTAAAAACAGTTCCCGGGCTGTGTCTAAAATCGCCTGGTGCGTCTTCGCCATCTGTTCGGCTCGTGTCGCCATGTTATCATCTTCTTTCTTGACTTTATTTCCTATTATAATTTACACCAATCAGCACCGAACCACCAGCCTCAGATCCTACAGTTCACTTCAGTGGGTAGCATCTTAATACCGATTGAACCTAAAAGATGACGCCTGAAGTGGACTACCACTTCAAGCGTCATCTTTAATTTAATCGCGCCTACTTTGAGGAAACGGTCGAACGACCATCTGCCTTAGGCTGGTTTTTAATATTAATTGTAATGGTACCCTTGCTAGCACCAATCGTAACTTGGTCATCGACCTTGATCGCGCCGGTCAATAATTCTTCACTCAACCGATCTTCGATTTCAGTCTGTAATGCCCGTCGAATTGGTCGTGCTCCGTACTCAGGGTCAAAGCCAGCCTTCGCAACCACGTCAATGGCAGCCGGAGTGATTTTGATCTTGATACCTTGTTGGGCCACTCGATCAACAATTTCTTGTGACATCAACTTAACGATTTCGTGTAATTCTTCCTTATTCAATGAATGGAAGACGATTGTTTCGTCGATCCGGTTTAAGAATTCTGGGCGGAACGTCTGTTTTAACGTTGCTCGAATCGTCGCAGCAACCGCATTGTAGTCATTGGCCTTATCAGTTGCACCAAAACCAACTGATTTTTCATCACGAAGTGTGGTTGCCCCAAGGTTCGACGTCATAATCAGAATCGTATTTCTGAAGTCTACCTTCCGACCCTTAGAATCCGTCAAGTAGCCGTCATCCAAAACTTGTAACAAAATGTTAAAGACGTCCGGATGAGCTTTTTCAACTTCATCAAATAGCACGACCGAGTATGGTTTCTGGCGAACCTTCTCTGTCAGCTGACCGCCCTCGTCATAACCAACGTAACCAGGTGCCGAGCCAATCAAACGACTAGTCGAATAGCGTTCCATGTATTCAGACATGTCGATCCGAATCATATTATCTTCAGACCCGAACATCGCTGCTGCCAAGGCTTTTGCTAGCTCCGTCTTACCAACCCCAGTTGGTCCTAAGAACATAAAGGAACCAATTGGCCGACTCGGATCTTTCAACCCGCTGCGCGCACGGCGAATAGCACGAGCCACTGCGGATACGGCTTCTGGCTGTCCAACAACCCGTTCATGCAAAATCTTTTCCAAGTTAACTAAGCGTTCACTTTCAGATTTTTGCAATTGCGTTAACGGAACCCCGGTCCATTCGGCAACGACCTGAGCAATATCCTCACCTGTGACTTGTAAATCATAGTGTGGTGTTGCCCCCTCAGTCACTTCGGCGTCTTGGTCAGCTTCGATTCGATCTAGGCGTTGCTTCAGTTGCATCTCCTGCTTACGAATATCAGCGGCCTGTTCAAAATCTTGTGCTTCGATCGCTGTTTCCTTATCCTCACGCAGTTGCGCTAACTTGTCCTGGTTCTTGGATAGCTTCGTTGGTTGATCCATCTGATCGATGCGGACTTTAGCTGCCGCCTCATCCATCAAGTCAATGGCCTTATCAGGCAAGAAACGATCACTGATATACCGGCTGGATAGCTTGACTGCTTGATCAACAGCTTCATCCGTAATCGTAACCCGATGATGTTCTTCATAGCGTGGCCGTAGTCCATCTAAGATTTCAACGGCTTCGTCTTCGGTCGGTTCATTGACCATGACCGTTGCAAAACGCCGTTCCAACGCAGCGTCAGATTCAATGTACTTTTGATACTCATTTAAAGTGGTTGCCCCAATCGTTTGGAGTTCCCCTCGTGCAAGTGCGGGTTTCAGAATATTAGAGGCATCAATAGCCCCTTCAGCACCACCGGCACCAATCAAGGTATGCAATTCATCGATAAATAAGATCACATGGCCATCGTTGTAAATTTCATCAATCACTTTTTTCAGGCGGTCTTCGAATTCACCACGATACTTTGTCCCAGCGACTAGTGACCCCATATCGAGCATCATCAAGCGCTTATCTGCCATATCAGTTGGCACATCACCGGCCACAATCTTTTGGGCTAGACCTTCGGCGATTGCAGTCTTCCCAACCCCAGGTTCACCAATCAAGACCGGATTATTCTTCGTCCGCCGTGACAGGATCTGAATGACCCGTTTGACTTCCTTGGAACGACCTACTACCGGGTCCATTTCTTGTTCACTAGCTAATTGGGTCAAATCGCGCGCCAGAGAATCCAAGGTTGGCGTTCCTTCAGTCTTCTTGCCACCGCGATTAGCCGCGTTACCCTTGCGCTTACTCATGGCGTCACTGACACCTAGCTTGCGAAGAACGACTTTACGCGTCTGACCTAGATCTAAGTTTAAATTCATTAAAATTCGCGAGGAAAGGATACTTTCATCAGAGAGCATCGCTAACAACAAATGTTCCGTTCCAATCTTGTTGGCACCGAGCCGTTTTGCTTCATCACCGGCAACGGACAAAATTTCTTTGGCCTTTGGTGAATATGGCAAGTAAGTATCCTTGCCAACATTGCTCAACGTCCCATAGCCAGTGAACCGTTCGATTTCTTCACGAATGTCATCTTCACTAACGGCATATTGTTGTAGCACCTTATTAGCAATTCCATTCTTTTCGATGGCCAATGCTAATAGCAAATGCTCCGTACCAACTGCCTGATGCTTGAAATATTTGGCCTGTTCCTGTGCCAGTACCAGCACACTTTTGGCACTAGGTGTAAATAAGTTATCCATTGCGATTCCTCGCTTTCTTTAGCTTTCGTAACGCAAGTGGTTCAAGATTCCGATAATTATCCGGGCCCGCAGACTGTTTTCTAAGTCCCGGTCCGTTAATCCTAACGTCTCGTGGTCAATCGCCACTAAAATCAATTGCGCTTCTCGACGATTTAAGACGTCGTCCTCGTATAAACTTTGGACGACCGCATAAGCATCTCGTTGTGTGATTGAATCGCCGATCACCTGTATGAGGGCGTCCAACACATCAGCATCATCGACCAAATTAACCTTCTCAATGCGAATATAACCACCACCGCCACGTTTACTTTCAACTAAGTAACCATTTTGGATCGTAAACCGGGTCTTAATCACATAATTAATCTGTGAGGGTACCACGTTGAAAAGGTCGGCAATTTCTGACCGTCGAATTTCAACATGCTCCGAGTCCGCCAAAATACTTTTTAAATACTTTTCAATAATATCCGAGATATTTTGACTTTGCATGTGCTTCACCCTTTTCATTATCTTTGACTAATATTGACTATTATTATACGAGGATAATGGAAAAAAGCAAAGAATTTCACCCAAACCGCGGACTAGCATGTGCTTAACGGTTGTTACAGCATAGCACGCCAAACGTTTGCTTTCAATTGATTCAACCGTTTAGAACCTCATAATGATTAAATTATTAGGTCTCCATATTCATTGAACTACCTATTTAAAATATGTCAAGTTGAGTCACTCCTCATTGCAGGCGATGGGCACTGGTATCACAACGATGAACAGCAGTTCCGAGACTAATTTCTCCGAGCTCATGACTAACAGTGGCTGTTGCCTTGTCGGGATTATGAGTCACAACCACCGTATTCTTCACATGGCTGACTTAGTGAGTAACGTCGCAAAAGTGTCCCCTGACCGTTGAAACACCCCTGCTTACAAAAAAGGCCATAAAAAAAATCCAGCCAAATGACTGGATTAGTTGGTTTAACCGTAATCGGGAAAACAGGATTTGAACCTGCGACCCCTACGTCCCGAACGTAGTGCTCTACCAAGCTGAGCTACTTCCCGAGAAAATTAAATAAAAAGCCTTAGCACTTAACTAAGACTGTGTTAAACGATCGGGAAAACAGGATTCGAACCTGCGACCCCCTGGTCCCAAACCAGGTGCTCTACCAAGCTGAGCTATTTCCCGATACTAATGCACCCAGTAGGAGTCGAACCTACAACCTTCTGATTCGTAGTCAGACACTCTATCCAATTGCGCTATGGGTGCTTATTTAAAATGCCGAGGACCGGGATCGAACCGGTACGGTTATCACTAACCGCAGGATTTTAAGTCCTGTGCGTCTGCCAATTCCGCCACCCCGGCAAATTAAAAGCGGAAGACGGGATTCGAACCCGCGACCCCCACCATGGCAAGGTGATGTTCTACCACTGAACTACTTCCGCATAATAAAGCTATTAAATTGTAAATGCCGACTAGAGGATTCGAACCTCCGACCTCCTCATTACTAGTGAGATGCTCTGCCAACTGAGCTAAGTCGGCATGTGCGGGTGAAGGGACTCGAACCCCCACGTCGTAAGACACTAGAACCTAAATCTAGCGCGTCTGCCAGTTCCGCCACACCCGCATGATGTTAATCATGCCTTGTTGCCGGTTCAAACAGTTCTTACTGGTATGCCTTGACAACTATTTAACTTTATCATCATGTTGAATACTTGTCAACAACTTTTTTCAAATAAATGGATAAATATACTTTTTACTGGATAAACAAGTTATATTTTTCCGACAAGAAATATTATAGCACGGTAGCCGAAAATAGCAAACCCTATTTTCAAAAAAAGGTGAATAAATTTCAGTAAACCCAGCTTTTTCGCCCTTTTGCGCCTGAAATGTTGTCCCGACATTCTGCCCGTCCCGCAATTATTTAGTCAACTCGGCCGTTATTTCCACTCACATTTTAAAATCGACAGTTCCCTTTAATACTCATTAATTATGCAAAAAAAGCGAACTCGCATCACTGCGAGTTCGCTAACTTCATCTCAATTAACCTTGTTTTTCAATCTTCGTCTTACCGTGCATATATGGAACTAATACATCTGGAATCGTAACCGTCCCATCTTCATTTTGATAGTTTTCCAAAATAGCTGCAACGGTCCGACCGACAGCTAAGCCACTCCCGTTCAAAGTATGAACGAATTGCAATTTGCCATCGTCATCGCGATATTGAATGTGCGCCCGCCGAGCTTGGAAATCAGTACAATTTGAACAACTCGAGATTTCCCGGTACTTGTCTTGTTCTGGGAACCAAACTTCCAAGTCATGTGTCATGGCAGCTGTGAAGCTCATGTCACCAGTCGTTAACGTAATAACGTGATATGGTAACCCAAGTTTCTTTAGCAATGATTCGGCATTGTTGGTCAACTTCTCTAATTCATCCCATGAATCTTCTGGTTTCGTGAACTTAACCATTTCAACCTTATTGAATTGGTGTAAGCGAATCAAGCCTTTCGTATCACGACCAGCACTACCAGCTTCTTCACGGAAGGCTGGTGATAAGGCCGTAAAGTAAACTGGTAATTTTTCAGCTGGAATAACTTCATCACGATAATAGTTGACTAATGGCACCTCGGCCGTTGGAATCAACGTCAAATCTTGCGTCGTAATCCGGAAAGCGTCTTCCTTGAACTTAGGAAATTGGCCGGTACCGTACATAGATTCATCAGTGACCATGTATGGCGGCAAAACTTCCGTATACCCTTCAGCTTCGTGCTGGTCTAAGAAAAAGTTGTAAACGGCGCGTTCCAGTTTAGCACCATCGCCCACGTAGTATAAGAAACGACTACCAGAAACCTTAGCACCGCGCTCAAAGTCTAAGATGCCTAAATCTTCACCGATATCCCAATGTGCTTTCGGCGTAAAGTCAAAATGCCGTGGTGTCCCGATTCGACGTAATTCAACGGCATCTTCTTCTTTCAAGCTAACTGGTACGTCGGGATGGGGCATGTTTGGTAAATGTGCAGCCATATCCTGAACTTGGGCATCGACTGTCCGCCGTTCTTCATCCAACGTCTTCACATCGGCGCTAACTTTTTGCATTTCTGCAATTTCGGCACTAGCGTCTTCCTTGTTCCGCTTCTTCTGTGAAATTTCGCCTGAAACTTGGTTACGCGTCGACTTCAATTGTTCGCTCTTGGCGATCAATTCACGACGCTTTTCATCAGCGGCCAATAAATCATCGATGTCACTCGCAGCAACGCCCCGATGACCAAGCTGTTCTTTTACAAAATCTGGATTTTGACGAATCATTTTAACATCTAACATAACGACGTCTCCTTTTCACTTTTAATCGTAAATAAAAACAGTCTCTCCTCCCAATTGGGACGAAGAGACTGCGATTCGCGGTACCACCCAAGTTCAGGATCATGATTAATCCCACCCTTAAACGGATAACGGCCGTGCCGTGCAGTATTACCTGCCCACATTGTCGCGCCGGAGTTTCGACTACCGATTCACACCACCCACCGGTTCTCTGAACGTCTACTTAAAAACGCGCCGTGTTTAATATTCACTGTCTACTATAAAACATTGATTCTAAAAAGGCAACTAGCCTAAACTAGCCACTTTTTCGTCGATCAACCGAATGACTTCCTTACGCGCATCCGCATCGGCGACAAAGTCCAGCTGATCCCCGTCGATCTGCATCTTCGGGCTATGATCATAATTAGCGTACCAGTCGTCATAGCGTTCATTCAAAGTCTGATAATATTTATATAAATCAGGATCTTGATCAATTTGTTCGTAAGAACGGCCCCGCTTTTGGATTCGTTTGAGCATCGTATCAAAAGAAATATTGATATGAATAAGTAAATCAGGACTCTTTTGATGAGACGCTTCTGGCAATTCCTGCATCATGTTATCTAATAATGAATCATAAATGTCAACTTCGGTATTCGTCGCCCGGCCAAGATCACCATTCAAATGAAATAATAATGAATCTTCAAAAATCGACCGGTCTAAGACGTCCAGATCGTTAGCAAAAGCTGATTTAATACTGTCTAACCGTTTATTTAAAAAATAGATTTGTAATAAGAAGGCGTACTTCTTAGGATCCTTATAAAATAACGGCAAAATGGGATTATCATCAACTGACTCGTAAAACGCTTTAGAACCAAAGTGGTTAGCCACTAACTGCGTTAAACTCGTCTTGCCGGCACCGATTGTTCCTGACATTACAAGCATGGGGCGTCTCTCCTTTTAATCACGTCAAAATTTTGATTATCTCTAAAAGCAACACTACATATTGTACGCACCCACGTCTTAAAATGCAATATCTGGTGAGTCAATTCAGTAAAAAACTTCGCACCAGCCACAACTGCGACGCACTAGTCAGCGATCCAAGCAACTCACTAACACACACTGGGTTACCCAAGCCGGCGCTGGTGGCACTTCAGCTTTGAGTGCGGCCTCTGACCAGCATAATCAAGCGACAACGTGTCGTGACCAAATAATACTCAGTTGAGACGAACCCACATTGCTAAACCGAAGACAATTTAAAAGCGCACGCTAGCTAATTCCTAACGTACGCCATAATATAGTATTAATTGGGGGCGGTCATCAATAATACGGCTAGCTTATTACTTGGCCGCCTTTTCTCGAGCTTGCAGCAAGCTGACGTACTGTTCGAGAGTCAAATTGTGCTTAGTCATGAATTCCGCACTCGCCTTACCAACGTAACGGAAATGCCAAGATTCATAGTCAATCCCGGTCGACTGCTTACCATCTTTAGTAAAGCGCAACACAAATCCATAGTCCGCCGCGTGATTAATCAACCACTGCTGACCCTTGTTCTTGTCGGATGATGACAATAATTGATTACCATGAGTGCTGTACCAGTGCGTGTTCATGATATCTGCTGCGAGACCAGTTTCATGCTCACTACCACTAGGAACTGCGACATATTCTTTAGTCAGCTTTAAGGCTTCCTTGGCTGATTTTCCTTGATTCTCATAGGTTTGAATCGACTGATTCCAAACCTCTTTTTGATAAGCAACTGAACGATACCCAGACACGATTGTTGCTGGATAGCCGGCTTTTTTTGCCCCCGCTAGAAAGGCTTCCAATGGTTTGACGATAGAACTACGGACTTCAATACCATCCACGCTCGACTTATTAAATGTCATCTCAGCGCGCTTATGCCACTTATTGACGACCACTAAGTCGCTATCGGTCGATTTAACGCCTTTCGGTAAGGCACTAATCAGTCGTTGCCGCTTGGTCTGTGTCTTCGTCGACTTAGCACTCGTAGAACTACTAGTCGCTTTAGACGTCGACTGGCTAGCACCACAGCCAGCCAGGACACCTGCTAATGACACTAATGCTAGACCTCTTAACAAATTTCTCTTTAACATCTCTCTCGCTGCCTTTCTCATTTCAGCTTAGCATAGTCATAGCCGACTAGCCTATTCTTAAGGATAAGTTTGCGAATTTTTAATGATTCCATATTCTCATTCTATCAAATTACCATAGATATCAGATTAGCGCACCCTCAATTTGCCGCTTGCTATCATTACAATCGTGCAAGCCCCCATTCATAACGATCCGCCGTGACCATCTGTTGTGAGCAGTGTTATCAGCATAAATCAGGACACCTAAAAATACGACCGCGCCTTGAGTTGACAGGTCCAACTCTCGCCGTCAAAAAATGCGATTGACCCAGTGTCAACCGCATTTACTCAAACTATCAAAGTGCGTGCTTAATCTTGATGATGTCGTTTGCGTGTCAAATCAACCTTGTCTAGCGGAATCATCTTAGTATGATAGCGAATCTTATAATAGACATACAAGATGATGAATAACGGGATGCTCATATAGGTCACCCCAATAGCCTGCCAATCAAGCGTTGCAAATGAATGTAAGTCTTGACCAATAATGACCACGACACACAAGATAAAGGCGAACCACGGGCCAAATGGGAACCACTTGGCATGGTACCGCAATTCACTCAATTGATGACCCTGCTTAACAAACGCGCGACGGAAACGCAAATGCGAAATAGCGATTCCTAGCCAAGCGATAAAGCCCGTTAACCCACTGGCCGAAACGAGGAAGATATAAATTCGTTCACCGAATAGACTCGACAAGAACGTGAGTAATCCAATCACCGTCGTTCCTAATAATGCCATGATTGGAATCCCACGACGATTGACCCGACCAAATGTCTTGGGGGCATAACCCTGTAATGACAAAGAATATAACATCCGTGTCGAGGCGTACATCCCCGAATTAGCAGCTGACAATACGGACGTCAAGATCACTGCGTTCATCACACTGGCCGCAGCCGCCAACCCAGCCCGTTTAAAGACTAACGTGAACGGACTGATGGCAATATCGCTCGCTGATGACCCTAGAAGATCTTTCGACGTATAAGGAATAATCGCCGCAATCACGAAAATGGCTAAAATGTAAAATAACAAAATACGCCAAAAAACTTGTTTAATAGCCGCCGGAATACTTTTCTCTGGTGTTGCTGACTCCCCGGCCGTGATCCCAATTAATTCGGTTCCTTGAAACGAAAAACCAGCGACCACGAAGACACTCAAAATCGTTGGAATTCCACCAACAAATGGTGCCTTTTTATAGGTAAAGTTACTGAGGCCAGTGGCATGACCGCCCATGATTCCCACGATCGTCAAGACACCGATAACCAAGAATACGAGCACGGTCACCACTTTAATTAGCGAAAGCCAGTACTCAGTTTCTCCAAACGACCGGACTGACAGCGCGTTGATCGTAAAAATCAAGACGAGCGCAATCAGACTAAAAACCCACCCCGGCACGGATGGCAACCAGAACTGCATGACAATCGCCGCCGTACTAATATCGACCGCTAACGTGATTGCCCAGTTGAACCAGTAATTCCAGCCCATCGCAAATCCAAGTGCCGGGTCAACAAACTTCGTGGCATACGTGGAAAACGAACCTGAAACGGGCAAATAAGTTGCCATTTCGCCCAGACTAGTCATTAAAAAGTAAACCATCACTCCAATACCAACGTAGGCCAGTAATGCTCCCCCTGGCCCAGCCGTTGAAATTGCCGAACCGGACGCGACAAACAGCCCGGTCCCGATACTACCACCTAATGCAATCATGGATAAATGCCGCGTCTGTAAGGAACGATGCACTTCCTGATGTTGTTTTTCTGCCATTGCAGAACCTCCAAAAATCGATTTATATCTAAAAGTGTTCACACCGATTCAGGTTAGCACAATCAAAATAAAAAGCCTCTTTGCCTCACGATAACGTGCGCAAAAAGACTTTAATCAGATTGATTGACATAATTGCTGATTTCATCGTCGATAGCGCCCCGCAACTATTCTAGCTGCGACAGTCCTTGATTTATTCAACCAAGGCCCAACGGATGAATCGGTCACTGATCCATCGATTTCGGCGGTTGCCCCGTTCACTGACCTTCATAAGTGGTGACCCACTTCCAGCCGGCTACTATTGTTAACCGCATCCTCTTCTTTCGATATACTCAACCATTATATCTGACCGACCATCTTTTGACAACCGGTCACTAATGTTAATTTTAATAAAACTGGTCTGGTAACATTGTCTTACCTAACGCCTTGTTATCAGAATAATCAATTGGAATATCCACCACAACTGGACCATCCGTGGCAAAGGCCTGATCAAGCACTTTTTCCAAATCAGCAGGTTGGTTTACCCGCAAGCCAGTCGCACCAAAGCTTTCAGCATACTTCACAAAATCAACTGGGCCAAAGTGGACCGCTGCATCCTCGCCATACTTCATTTCTTCTTGGAATTTAACCATATCGTAGGTACCATCATTCCAGATCAAATGAACGATATTTTGCTTCAGTCGAACAGCCGTTTCCAGCTCTTGGGCGGAAAATAGGAAACCACCATCACCAGAGACAGATACGATTTGCGTATCCGGACGAACCAAAGCCGCTGCGATTGCCCAAGGTAAGGCCACCCCTAGCGTTTGCATCCCATTACTGAACAACAAGTGCCGTGGTTCATAGCTCCGAAAGTGACGCGCCATCCAGATATAATGACTGCCGACATCGACCGTCACTGTCATGTCATCACTGACCCGTTGTTGTAAGGCTGCAATTACTGACAGCGGATGATTTAACTTGGACTGCTTATCAATATTAGGTACGAAATCACGCGTCTGAAGCCGTTCTTGTAATTCACCCAAGTAAGCTCGCGCACTATCGCTAATATCATAGCCCTTCATGTACGGCAACAAAAAGTCTAACGTCTGGGCAATATCACCGATCAATTCGGTTTCCGGTTGGAAATTATGATCAATTTCAGCGCGCATTGCATCGATAACCACGATACGGGATTTGCCTTCCGCATTCCAGTTGCGGGGTTCATATTCAATCGGGTCATAACCGACCGCAATCACTAAGTCGGACTTCTTTAGTAACATATCCCCTGGTTGGTTACGGAATAACCCGACCCGACCGAAGAAATGGTTGGCTTCCAAATCACGTGAAATCACGCCGGCCGCTTGGAAAGTCTCGACAACTGGTAGATTAGCAGCAGCCACCAAGTTCCGAATTGCTTTCGTCACTTCTGGTGAAGAAGCCCGCATCCCGACTAGCAAGACCGGCAACTTAGCTGCTTTGATTTTTTGTGCTAATAACGTGGCTTCGACCGGGCTAGCAGGCCCTAACTTAGGTGCTTGGATTGGTGTAATAACAGGTGTGCGTACAATCGAATCAGTGACATCTTGTGGCACACTAACAAAGCTGGCACCCTGCTTAGCAGCTGTGGCTTCTTGGTAGGCGTTTGCGAGCACTTCCGAAATATTTTCCGGTTCTTGAACTTCCGCACTGTACTTTGTAATCGGCTTAAATAGTGCCGCGTTATTCATACTTTGGTGGGTCAACCGTAACAAGTCAGCACGCTGAACTTGACCAGAAATTGCCAAGACTGGGTCACCTTCAGCAGTTGCCGTTACGAGCCCCGTGGCTAAATTGCTGGCACCGGGGCCAGATGTTGTCATCACTACACCAGGTTTCCCAGTAATCCGACCGATTCCGGCAGCGATAAACGCGGCATTCTGTTCATGCCGCGTCACGATCAACCGCGGACTTTTCGGGTTGACTGGGTGCTCCAAGCGCTCAAAGACCCGATCGATCTTAGCGCCTGGAATCCCGAATACGTACTTAACGTCGTGGTTTACAAGGCTGTCGACGATCGCATCGGCCCCGTAATATTTCTTATCTGGCATGTTGTTCCCCTCTATCTTGTGAAATTCATTGTTAGAATACCATAAAAAACGCTTTAATAACAGCATTTTCAGCCTTGTGAAATAAAGTGTATCATTTTGAAAATGATCCCCGATTGGCAAAAGCGCGTCAATATTGGTTTACCAAGCGAAACCGCTCCCAATTTTTATCGAGTTTGTACGACGTCTCACTTATGTGCCCGCATCCGACTAAGCAACGCATTTAATTGGGCCATTTTATCATCTGAGTAATTCGTCCAATCCAACACTGGGATTTGAGTAACAACTAATAATTCCTTGATCAACGTCGCCAGTTTTTGCTGGTCTAAAAAATCTAACCATAATTGATCCGCTCGCGAAAAAATCCCGTTGACCACTTTCGTCCCTTCATGAGCGACCGGTTCAACGTCCTTAAATACTCGGTCAAAATAACCATAATTCGGAAAGGTCTGCAACGTCCCCTCGATGGCCGCGACCACATCTGTAATTGAAATGTCCTCAGGTGAGCGTGCCAAGTGGACACCCCCGTTATTTCCACTGGTGGACGTGACCAGTCCTGCCACTACTAATTTACGAATAATCTTACGAATATACGAAGCGGAACCACCAATTCGCTCGTGCAAGACATCCGCAGTCAACGGAATCTCCGGTTGCTGTGTAGCCAACAATACCAACACGCAGGCGGCCTGTTCAAACGATTTTGCGAGTTGCATTAACTCACCTCCTAAAGGTTTAATTCCACACAATCAAAGAATAACTCCGTCTGACCAGCGCCAAACGGGGCGTAATCTGGATGGCGAACAGCATCATACTGTCGAAAATTAGCATGCTCTAAGATTCGCTTAGACGCCGGATTATTAGCTAGACAACTGGCTGTGATCCGCCGCAAATGAAGCGTTTCAAACCCGTATCGTAAAATACGTGCAACTGCTGCCGTCATAATGCCCCGCCCCCAATATCGAGCGTTCAACATATACCCGAGATCCATCTCTAAAGTTGCTGGTTCGCCCGTATTCGTCATGCGCTCATACAACCCCACACTGCCGATCACGCGGTGGATCGCTGTTAGTTCAATCGCAAAAATCTGTGGTAACTTCGCTTGTTGTTTCAATAAGAATTCGGCTTCCACTAAGCTGTGCGCTGGCGTAAAGCCCGCCGATGCCGCAATTGACGGATCACGAACTAAGTCATAATAATCCTCTGTATCTGCCAACGTAAATGGCCGTAACTCGAGTTGCTCATTCCGAGTTGTAACCGTAACCATGCCCATATCTGTTCCACCTGACTTGCGTTATAATAGTTATGTTAACCATATCAAATTGAGGTGATCGCATGCAAGTTATTAAGCAAAAATTAACAGCGACGTGCGCGCAATTGACCGGTTATTTGCATCAACCGGATACGAACGCACACCAAACGAACTTACCCGCCATTATTATCGTTCCGGGCGGCTCATACACGCATATTCCAGTGGCGCAAGCAGAGAGTCTCGCCATGGCTTTCGCTGGGCACGGTTACCAGGCCTTTTACTTGGAATATACGCTACTCACTGATCAACAACCACTCGGATTAGCACCCGTATTAGATTTAGGACGAGCAGTCAACTTGCTTCGTCAACACGCGGCCGAATGGCATATTGATCCGCAACAGATCACGCCTGCTGGTTTTAGCGTGGGTGGTCACATTGTGGCACTGTATAACGATTACTGGGCGACCCGCGTGGCAACTGAATTAAACGTAACGCCCGCCATGTTAAAGCCGAATAACGTGGTACTCGGCTATCCAGTCATCAGTCCATTGCTAGGTTTTCCCAAGGATGACGCGACCTTGGCTACCTGGACACCAACGCCGAACGAACTGGCCGCTGACCAACACGTCAATTCAGATAATCAGCCGACTTTTATCTGGACAACGGCTGACGACCCAATTGTTCCAGCAACCAATACGCTTGCCTACGCGACTGCGTTAGCAACTGCTAAGATTCCTTATGAACTACATGTCTTTAAACATGGCCCACACGGACTAGCCCTTGCGAATGCACAAACAGCATGGAAACCAGACGCCAATCAGCCGCACGTCGCCCACTGGTTAACGTTAGCACTTGAATGGCTAGCTGATAATCGTTAGTTCATTACCAGTCGTTGCTAGTTAATATTTTATAGCTGTAAACAAAAAATCGTTTGCTTCGATCAATTTCTCGCAATCAGCCGAGTAGTGTCGATTAAAGCAAACGATTTTTTATTTTGAGTTCATTATTTAGTGACACGGTTGCCTGCTAAATAATAGATTAGTTTAAGTTTGTTAATTGTCTTTATAAATATGAGCGATAAAACAACGGCCATTTCAATAATCCTGGTGCCCAGAAAACGTAGAACCATTGCATGATTTGACTCCAAGACCATGCCAATAGCACGGCCCCAATCGTATCAGTTGGATAATGTGCATTCAAGTAAATACGTGAGAAAATGACCAATACTAACCATACGACACTCACCCACTTGACGATCATTGCCATTCGATAACTTGGCAACTCAGGAACAATCAACATGATAATCACGCTGACCAACACGAAGGTTCCTAAAACGTGACCACTGGGATAACTATATCCGGTATCCTGCGCTAAATGACCAATTGGTCGCGCTCGGCCGATGATGTGCTTGACAATAAAGCCTAACGCCATTGCACCAACCATATATGCTAGCGTCCAGAACGCTTGAATCTTATATTTAAATCCGTACATTAGAAACGCCAGGATGACGATCCACAAAATGTCCATTCCGGGTGACGCCAACCAAGCAATCACCTTATAAAATACCGTCCAAATACCGCTATTACTAATTTGGACCAGCGACGTTAAGGCCACATCTAGTAAATCAATACCAACCGCGCCGTCACTAATAAAATAGCTTAAGTAGGCAAATAAAATTACCCCAATGACAAACTTGATCGGCCGACTACGCGACTTATCGATCATCAAAACAAGAACCCCCATTTAATATTAAAATTAACAAAATTATACCATAGTCTATTAATCGACTGAACGAATCATTAATATCTCTCAGGGAACCTTAAAAAAAACAAAGAATTCCCATTTTAATCACGTTTTATTAACAAAAAGGTTATGATTTATCTGACAGTCATCGGTAATCAAGCTAAATCTTACGTGGATTCAGTTCCCGCTGACCCGAAAAAATGCTAAACTATGAATAACTATTACCATTGGAGGAAGAGTTCATGGAAGACATGCCAAGTCGCTCAGAAATGCATCGTGAGAAATCACAAGGAAACAATTCACAGGGGAACGGCAACGGGCCCAAGAAGAAGCACCCCGTTCGCAATACCGTTTTAATCATTATTGCCGTGTTATTAGTTGGGACCGGGGCCTTTGCCGCGCGAACTTATTTTAACGCCAAGAATGCGGCCGACACCGTCTTCAAGAGTAGTGGTATTAAAAAGAGTCGGAATACGAGCGCCGTATTGAATGGCAAGAAACCCGTCTCGATCCTATTACTCGGAACTGATACCGGGGCCCTCGGGCGGAACTATAAAGGCCGGACCGATACGATCATCTTAGCAACGATCAACCCCAAGACTAAGACAACGACCCTGATGAGTTTACCACGTGATTCTGAAGTAGCTGTCTCCGGCTTCGAACAGGACTTCCCGACTAAGTTAAACGCTGCCTACGCTTATGGTAGTGCCGGAACGACCATCAAGACCGTTCAAAAATGGTTGAACGTTCCAATCGACTATTACGCCCTGATCAACATGGGTGGCATGAAAAAAGTTGTGGATGAAATCGGTGGCGTTGACATTACTCCAATTCGGACATTTACCTACGAAGGCTACACCTTTACTAAGGGCCAAAAAGAACATATGAATGGTGCCAAAGCCTTGGCTTACTCCCGGATGCGTTATGATGATCCACTCGGCGACTATGGTCGGCAACAGCGGCAACGGCAATTAATTACCGCCATTATCGGAGAAAGCGCCAGTGCTTCCAACTTGCTTAAACAAGATTTCTTAAATTCACTTGCTAAACAAACACGGACTGACTTAACATTTGGTAATTTAACTAGTATCGTCACTAATTACCGTAGCGCAACCAAGAATATCGTCTCTGATCACGCCCAGGGTACTGGTAAGATGACTGATGGTCAGTCTTTCGAAGTTGTTTCGCAATCTGAAAAGCAACGGGTCACGAACGTCTTACGTAAGTCCCTTAATTTAAAGGCTGCGACAACCGGCGAAAAATTTGCTAACCAAAACTAACCATCTGATTTGATGATAAGAGTCGTGACTACTTGTTGCGATGTCTCAGCTAACTAATTAAAAAGCGCCAACTGAACTGCTTAGTAGAGCAGTTCAGTTGGCGCTTTTTCTGTATTGAATGCGAGTCGTAATAACTAATCTAAGCGCGTAACTATTCAGAACGCTGGCACACGGCAAATTAGTCGCACTAACCCACCACTTTTGGCGGAATTTATTTATGGTGCTTAGTCTTAGCGTCCGCAAACTTTGTTCACGATTCACAACTAATCAGCCAACAGTTAGGTTACGACTCCAATCGGTGCAACCGCCACTGGCGAATACAAAATGCGATAAGCCGGTTGAGTAATTCAGCTAATAAGAATCCCAATGCAATCGCACCAGTAATCATAATCACTTGCAACGTGAATGAAACCGCCTCACGATAATTACCCAGCGCAAAGTTACGCACCATCTGATAAGCCTGACTGCCGGGCACGAATGAAACTAAACTCGGAATATTGAAGATAATAGCGGGCATCTTCTTGTAGCGAGCTGCTAAGCTGCTGAGGACGCCAATACCGACCGAGCCAATTAAGCTTCCTAAGACGACCCCACCATCAAAAGCCTGAACAATCAAATAGCCACCCCACGTTAGGGTACCAATCCAGCCCGCAACGTTTAACGCTTGATGCGGAATATTAATAATCAGGCCAAACCCCAGTACCGCAATGTAAGCCAGCACTAATTGTCCAATTGTGCCCATCATGATCCCTCCGAATACCCAGGCTAGTGCCCGTACTTAAAATAATGTAATGACAACGGCGATCCCAAAGCCTAGTGCTGCCGCACTCAGCATCGCTTCCACGCCACGTGCAGGCCCACTGACGAAATTACCAGCCAGAGTATCTCGTACGGCGTTTGTTAATGGCACTCCGGGCACTAGTGGCATCAACGACCCGATAATAATATCATTGACATTGGTTCCCCACCCAATCTGACACACCCATTCCGCGCCAAACCCAATTAGAAGTGCCGCCGTTAACTCGCTCAAAAATTTAATTTTAAGATACCGGTTAAGCAGATAAAAGACCAAGTAACCTAATGTTCCAATAATAACAGTTGGCCACGTATTAACAATTTCCTGACGAAACATAATCATCAAGGGGCCACTGACTAAGGCTGCACCGACCAACTGCAACCACAACGGAAATGAGCGCGAAGCTGCATCTAACTGATTAAGCCGTTGATATAAAGTTGGTAAATCAATGGTCGTAGCCGCAAATTCACGGGATAACTGATTGACCTGTGCCACTTTTTCAAGATCGATCGTTCGCTGGTTAACCGCGGCAATCTGCGTTGCATTACGTCCTTGAATCGACATCATGACACCCGTAATCGTCACGTAGGTATTGGCAGCAACAACCCCCGCATTCTGAGCAATCCGCATCATCGTATCATCTACTCGCGAAATCTCCGAACCATTCTCGACCATGATTTTACCAGCCTTCAAGCAAGTCGCAATAATCATCTCATCGGTTGTCACTGTCATCCCACCCTTTAATAATCAGAATTACATTCTCTAATAATTCTTACTTTAGCCAATGTCTGGCTGTTAGTAAAGCTTTATTTATGATAATTAAGCATCCGCTGCAAAACGACAAAAAACCGGTGATGAGAATTAATTCTCATCACCGGTTTAAGCCATTTAAGCTGTTAATTATGCTTTTGTAACGTTAACTGCTTGTGGGCCACGATCGCTTTCTTCAACGTCGAAGTTTACAGCTTGGCCTTCATCAAGACTCTTGAAGCCGTCTTCTTGGATAGCTGAGAAATGTACGAATACATCGCTACCGTTTTCGCGAGTGATAAAACCAAAACCCTTATCAGCGTTGAACCATTTAACTGTTCCGTGTTCCATAATAAAAAATCCTCCTAGTGCATTTTGCACGTATAAAATAATGTAAATCATGATTCGGTACAAATGGGGATAGTTTATTGAAACGATCTGACCAAAATTACCTAACCAAGCTACAAGAACAATTGTAGCATATTGTTTCTAAAAAGGGTAGCCAAACACCATGATTTCCATGAAATGTTTATGTGATGATAAATGAAACAGAATAACTAACTAACAATTAACAGGTTTGTTCGGAAATAGGTGCCGCATGCTTACTTTACAAAGACATTGTGCGCCGCTTTATAGCTAACTGGGATTTCCTCGCCCGTTTTCTGAATGGAAACGGTAACAGGACCTTCAAATGGATCGTGCTTTAAAACCGTGACCTGCTGTCCAATCTTGAGCGGTGTATCATGCAAATAAACTAATAAATCATGATTATCAATAAATCGCTCAATCGTAACCGTTGTGCCATCCTGCGTATCTGCTAAACTCACATGACTGTCTTCCTGATAATGACCATCCTTATCGGGAATCGCGCCACCATGCGGGCAATGCGTCGGATTGCCTAAAAAGGCTTCCAAAGAATCCACTAGTCGTTCACTGGTCACATGCTCCAGCACTTCCGCTTCCGTATGCACGTCTGGCAAATCATAATCCAATTTATCAACTAAGAAATCTTCCCAGATTCGGTGCTTGCGAACTAACGTTTCAGCGTAGCGAATGCCTTTCTTTGTTAACGAAATCCCAGCATACGGGGTATGCTTAGCCAAGCCTTCCTGAACTAATTTACCGACCATCTCCGTTACAGAGCCGGCCGCGATGTCTAAACTTAAGGCAATTTGCTTATTCGACACCTTTTTTTTCGTACCACCAAGCTCGAAAATAATTTTTAAGTAATCTTCCTTCATGGGGGTCATGAATATTCTTCACCTCAACTAAATAGTTACTTCTGATTCTCTCTAATATAATTCTAACATCTTACTACAATTGAGACACCAGTTCTAGTCTCTAATAACGACAAAGCTTTGAAATAATTGCCTAATCGTGACATAATTAATTGTAGCGCAAAATAACCAATTTGGTTACTAATTTAGAAACGTGCTTGTTCAACTAAGGAGGAACCGCATCGTGAATGATGATGCTCAATTATCAATTACGCAATTGGATAGTTCTTTGCAGCACAAGGCAGTTGAAGACTTTGCCGCATTCTACTTACCACTTTTTGACGCTAACAACCTTGAAATGATGTCCAACTATGATGTTGCCAGCTATATGACAGACATCAATGAACACCTTACTTACGGCCGCTACATGACCAAGGCTCAGCGCTTGAGTGACACCGTTAGTTTTTCATTTACCGCCTACGTCAACTTGATTGATCGACTCGATCAACAATACTTTACTAGTGGTAATCCAGCACTACCATGGAATGAATGGTTAGCCGCCAAGTTTGCTCAAACTGCGACATCTTAACAATTCCTACTTAATTAACGCGCGCTACTCGTGATTATTTCATATAGAAGTAGAATTAATACTAAATGAAAGACAAGCACCACGCGTACTTATAGATTATTTAAAGAGATTGAGTTGATACTCGGTCTCTTTTTTGTTGATAACCACACTGATAGATTACGTTTTAACGTACGAAAGTACAAAAAAGCCCCAAGCTTTCCCGCAGCACTTGGGACCTCTGGTAAATATCATCACCGGGCGATTGAAGACTACTACTAGTTTCAATTACACGTTGTTTTATGCACGATTACTACCTAGTTCTAGCTAGGCATCTCTCAGCGCTTATTCGCGCTCCGTTGTAAATCCTTTTGCAAAGTTAAACTTCAAAACACGACCAACATGACAACGGTCAACCCAGCCATAAGATCGGTTGACGAACGGGAAACTTAAATGCCCAAGTGACTTACCGACATTTACCAACTTAAATTTAACATTAATTAATCGGTTACACAAGCTGAAGGTTGCTAGCGCTCTGACTTAACGGGATAAAGTCGATAATGTGGCGTCTCATCTTGAATATAACAATAAAGCTGTTGTGTCTTCGCTTCGTCAAAATATCCCAACTTGACCATGTGGTGACCATCCCGTTCTTCGATTCCTTGAAAAGCCGTCATCATAAAGATGCGCATCATTTCCATTTGGTTATTATACCCATCGGCCCGCTCGACAGCCGCTGCCAGTGTAAAACCCTCGTCTAACATCATCTTGATAAAATGAACACGCATCAGCATACCATACGAATAACGATGCGTGGTATTCTTCTCACTCACTTTAAGACTATGAATATAATTTTTCTGTTCCCAGTAACGTAGCTGTGTCTGAGAGACGCCGGTCATCTTCGCCAAATCGCTAATTCCGATTGTGAATTGATGCTTACCCAGCTGTTCTTTAAATTTCTTAAAAAATACACCGTCTTCTTGCTTATCCACGGGTCAACCTCTTTTCTAACATTTTCAATACTCAGTATATTATTTTTAATATTAATGTCAAGTTTGTTGACAAAGTCGATAAATCCGATTATATTAGACAACGTACTTTTTTAGAGAGAAGGGATTTACTTGTCAACTCCTGTTGATACGCATGGGAAGCCTTATAACCGTGGCTTGCTCATTGCAGTTTTATTAGTTGGTACTTTTTGTACCGTTCTTAATCAAACGATTTTAACCACTGCCTTCCCAACGTTGATGAAAGATTTCGACATCACAACGTCGACCGTGCAATGGTTAACAACCGGGTTTATGTTAGTCAACGGGATTATGATTCCCGTTAGTGCGTGGTTAAGTTCACGGATTTCCACTAAATGGTTATATCTTTCCGCAATGGCCATTTTCGAAGTGGGTACTATTATCTGTTGGACAGCACCAAACTTTGGCTTCTTATTGGCTGGGCGTTTGATCCAAGCCGTTGGGGTCGGGGTCACCATGCCATTACTTCAAACGATTATGCTATCTATCTTCCCTGCTGATAAGCGTGGGGCTGCCATGGGGACTGCCGGAATTGTTATCGGTTTGGCCCCAGCCATCGGTCCAACCTTATCTGGGTGGGTTATCGACAACTTATCATGGCGTGATTTATTTGGTTTGATCGTTCCAATCGTCGCAATCGTTCTAATCGCTGGCTTCTTCTTCATGGCCAACGTCTTGGAAACGTCTAAGCCAAAATTAGACTTTGCATCCTTGGTACTTTCTACCATTGGTTTTGGGAGCTTACTATACGGCTTTTCATCCGTTGGTGACAATGGCTGGACGTCAACCGTGGTTCTCTCAACTTTAATTATTGGTGTTATCTTCATCATTGGTTTTATTTGGCGTCAATTGACGATGGAAAATCCATTCCTCCAATTACGGGTCTTCAAGCATGCCGAGT
Organism: Lactiplantibacillus sp. C232; assembly: GCF_023806725.1. Taxonomy (NCBI): domain Bacteria; kingdom Bacillati; phylum Bacillota; class Bacilli; order Lactobacillales; family Lactobacillaceae; genus Lactiplantibacillus; species Lactiplantibacillus sp. C232. The sequence continues at coordinate 70,433 of NZ_JAMSKZ010000013.1, read as the reverse complement.
TCACAATTGCAGCTATTTTGAGCTCAGTTGCTAACATGGCCATGGTAGGGGCCGAAATGGTTATTCCACTTTACCTGCAAATTATTCATGGTTTCTCCGCCTTTGAATCTGGGCTATCACTATTAGCTGGTGCCCTAATGATGGGGGTTATGAGTCCAATTACCGGCCGGGCCTTTGACCGTTTTGGTGCCAAACGCTTGGCAATTTTAGGGATGTTTTTACTGACAATCGGGACCATTCCATTTGCCTTCATTACTCGTAATACCGCAACGGTTTACATCGTGGTTCTCTATGCCGTTCGGATGTTTGGGATTGCCATGGTCATGATGCCGGCAACTACCGCTGGGATGAACGCCCTTCCCGTTGAACTAATGGGTCATGGGACTGCCGTTAACAACACGACGCGTCAAATCGCTAGTTCCATTGGGACTGCCATCTTGACTTCCGTCTTATCAAACGTTACGGACGCCACAAAACCAGCTCATAGCTTGATTAAGAGCAATCCACTTGGTTATCAGAACAGCTATTTCAACGCAACCTTAAATGGTTACCACGCGGCTTTCTGGGTTGCCGTGGGCTTCTCAGTTGTCGGGCTCGTCGTCGCGTTCTTCATGAAAGGCAAGCAGCATTCCGTTAAGCCAGTAATGAACACTAAGGAGGTGAACGACTAATGATTCTCGTACTACTCGTTGTTAGCGCAATCGCGCTCTTCTTATCATTTATCTACGTTCACCAAAACACATTACGAATCAGCCTATCCGTTATCTTTGCGGCACTCTTAGTGACCTCGATCGTCTTCGTCTCCAAGAATGATGGTCAACATTACGGGATGGTCAAAACAACGACGACCACCACGCAATCATTAAAGTCTGCTGGTAGTAGCAAGCAACTTGATTTATTGCTCTATCAAAGTGTGGGTACCGCTGACAAGCACCGGGTCTATATTTATAAAAAGACCACTAATCAGAAAAAAGTTAGCCATACGACAGCCAGCGTCAAGACTGCTAACCAAGTTAAGACGACGACCGCGACACCTAAGTTAGTTACTAAGACGACACGGTGGACTTATAAGAGTAACGCCATGAAGTTCTGGTTTGGCTTAGCCAACAATGACAAACAGTTGATCAAGCGAACCAACTACTTCTATATCAATAAGAACTGGGTCGTACTTAGCACAACCCAAGCTAAACAATTCAGTAAATTGATGAAGCAACAGCAAGCGACATTAAAAGCGCGTGCTAAAGTCTACGTGACTAATCAGGTCAAGGCCGCAATGGTCAAGAACCCGACAATGAGCAAAGCGCAACTCGCAAAAGTTCAAAAAGCAGCGGCTGCTCAATATCAAGCCAATGCCATTCAGAGCATGCTTAAAACCGTTAAAGCTAGCAAATAACTTGAACTAACAATTAAAAATAGCTGACAAGACCCCGGCATGCCGGGGTCTTTGTTGTCTAAAGATCATCATGGCTTGTCCCCCCCTTTCACTAACGTCTTGCCAAAACTAGCGCCGGCGCCCCAGCGTCAAGACCACACTTATTCAAAATCGATGCGCCGGTTAATTATGCCGGTGGTTTACAAAAAATTCACGTTTCTTTTCTGAAAATGTACACTATCTTTACTAAAACATGATTTTGATGCTTTCGAGCAAATGATACGATTATCACGTACCAAGTTGATTGTTACGATGTCATTAGAAAGTCAGACGTCTAAAGGAATGATTACGTGTACTATCACTCAACATCAGGATTGTTTTGGATCATCATCGCCCTTTTACTTTATATGCTTAGTAAAACAGACCCTAAAAATTTTATAATTAAGCAAATAAGACGATTTGGTTGGCTGATCAACTTGGCTATTCTGACTTACATTATCGTCAGGCAAATTCAGCAACCCACTGGCGTATTACAAATCATGGTCTTAATAGTCATCGGATTTTCAACAATGAGCTCGATTTACGCTCGCTTTAAACATCAGCCTTAATCAACGCTAAGATAAAGGCTTGCCCGTGAGCAACTGGTACTCAGACATGTTCGGCAACAAACTCCACGTAAGAAAACAAGCGTCCGCGTTGATCTAATCAACGCGGACGCTTGTTTTTATATCGCCCATAACTGCATTATTAAAACTGTCAGACGATCTTTGGTGATTTTACCGCTGAACGACTAACAACTAGCCGACGCAAACAGCCGGTCGGCCACTGACGGTTGAACAGGTGCCGGGTTGAGTAGGCTCTCGGCGTCATCGTAGTCATCATCATCGTCATATTGATCATCAGTATCATAATCGTCGTCATCAGACTCACTATCAGTATCATCATCGTAATCGTCATCGGATTGGGTTTCGCTGTCATCGGCGTCATCACGATTCGAATCTTCATCGTCATCATCTTCTGAGTAATCCGAATCGCTGTCAGCATCGCTATTAGTATCGGAATCATCGTCGGTATCGTCATTCGAATCCGTATCTTGATCACTCCAATCGTCATCAGCCGAATCCGCGTCGGTGTCGTTCGTGTCATCATTCGAATCAGTCGTTTGCTCATCCCGATCCGAATAATCGTCATTATCGTCGGCCTGATCGGCATATTCGTCATCTAATTCTTCAGCAGCATCATCCACATCACTATCGTCGGCAAAAAGTGCCAAAATGAACCAATCGGGCACATCGTCTAATGCGGCCATGTTCCACTTGTTTTTAGCGGCAGCAATCTTCCGACGTAACGCCGCTGCTCGTTTCGCTTCAGCCGCACTAACTTTCATATTCGTCTTGGCCTTTTTTGCCGCAGTCAATAACTGTTTTACCTTAGCCTTCAACGGTTTCAAATATGGCTTTTTATCCCAGTTGATGGCTGCGCAACGTTTGAGCACGTCCGCTGAATAGTTGCCGTTCTTCACCTTTAACTGTGCTTTAACATCATCTGACAATTGCTGATATTCCTGATAATCACTGGTTACGGTGACTTTCAACTGTTTCAGCTTATTCGTCAAACTTGTTGCCCCGTTCGTAATCTTGACACCCTTATCAACCGTCGTCAGCGCCGTTTTAACTTTTCCGGCCTTCAACTCCGATGTGGTCGTCAAGTAGGCCTGCGTTTGATCCCGGTACGCCTGTGCCTTTTCATCCTTGGGCTTCTGCGCTAGCGCGTTATCAAAATACGTCAGCGCTTTTTGGTATTTATTCTCAGCAACCGCATTTAACCCCTTCTCGATTGACTGCGAATACGCCTTGTTATGGCAGCCAGCTAAACCGACCACCATCAAACATAACAGTATCAATAATGATACCCGGTGCTTCCCCGATTTCATCCCTGCTTCACTATCCTTTTTGGTTGGTATTTATGCTTCAATAAGTATACCGTTAGTCCCTCAATCCTGCTAGCCCATATAAATTAATTTATATTCCGATTGAACATTTAAAAAATAGTGTCCGCTCCAAAACACCAATCAGGACTAATTATGATTAAACCGTGCCGATTAGGTGGATTCCTGTTCGTCAGCCGGTGCACGTCCTATGTCGACCTCCGGGGCTGGGTGACAATTGCTGGAACGTAAGCCGACGTCGATTTGAGCTAACGCATAACCCGCGTCATCTCAAATACGAGTCTTATTCTAAGCCGGAAGCAACCCACTTCCGACTAAGAATAATTTGGCTACTGAGCATTGTCACCCAGCCCCTCCGGTCGGGAAACCGCTCGAATGGCTGATGAACGACCACCTAATTTGGTACAATTAGTCGCTGACTATTTTGATGCTGGAAGTTTAAACAAAGCGCTAGGTGCATTAAGCACTCTGTCAAGAGATTAAATCCTACTACACCGATTCAGGATTAGTGAGCCATCTCAATATTATTTTTAGTCTGACAGTTGATTGACAAAATTACCGTTTATGAAAAGCAACGACCAATTCATCAAAAGTTGGGTACCTCACCGTCTGCCATTCGAATACTATCCCGACTGGAAGGCGTTTTTGACAATGCCCAGTGGTGAAAGGCCAGTATTTGAGACGTGGTTTTTCGGCTCAAATCTGTGCCCACCACGTTCCGGCAATTGGCAGAAATGCCTGGAGGTCGATGTAGGACGAACCAATCTAAGCATATTTACGCTAACTTGAACTTTTCCCAGCGGGTCTAAGCTGGCTGCTTTTGAACTTAAGAATCGGCACGTTTTAATCATGATTGTTTAATAACGATGAGTAATAAAAAAACAATCGCACCAATTCTAGTAGAATCGGTGCGATTGTCTTAACTTACTTATTTATTGAGCTGCACACTGTTCACAAAGTGGCATTAAATCTTTCAAATCCTCGACGGATGAGCCATTTTCTAAGAAGCAATTGACCATATCTAGCCAATATTCATCATCGGCGCTAAAATGCGCGTTGACATCCTTGCAAGGTAATAACCCGGCATTGGTATAGGCGACGATTTTATCAGCAGCGACCCCGCTATGGGCTGCTAATTGTTCCAGAGTCATTTTCTCTCACCATTTGTCCTTTCAAAAAATCAATGTGATTATGTTACGCCCCCAGCTTTTGAAATGCAAGCAACAATTTCGTAACGTCACGATTAAAAGTCAATGATAATTTTCTTCATTATTTTCACCGAAAGTAGTAAACTAATTCTTAACCCGCCTTTGCCTCATTCGTCACCTTACTATTGGCGGATATCAAGCGTGCTTTTTCATCATAACACGCACTCAAACTTAACCTACATAGTTATCCTGTTTCATGAACCACACTAATTGTCAGATAATCCCATTTAGTGTTGGTTAACGCATACTTATTGAATCGGAGGTCGTACATTTATGGATTCTAGTTTAACCTTTCGCGCGGGCATCAAAGATGTCATTCCCACCGTCTTTGGATACATTGGCGTTGGCCTAGCAATGGGCATTGTCGCCAACACGAGTCACCTATCAGTTTGGGCCGTTCTACTCATGTCACTAATCGTCTATGCTGGTTCCGCACAATTTATTATCGTCAGTATGCTCCTAGCAGGTAGTCCGATTTCGGCAATCGTCTTATCCACTTTTTTGATTAATTCACGCATGATTTTAATGAGCATGTCAGTCGCTCAATATTTCAAAAAAGAGTCGTTATTGCAAAATATCGGACTGGGATCGTTACTAACTGATGAGACCTTCGCGCTCAGCATGAACAAGCTCAATCAGACCAATCAACAATTAAAAACGAGTTGGTTACACGCTGCTAACATTGTGGCTTACTTGGTTTGGGCAGCCGCGACAGTGGTGGGGTGCCTTTTAGGTAACTTGATTACTGACCCTAACCAGTTCGGCTTGGATTTCGCCGTTGTTGGTATGTTCATTGGTTTACTTTACTTGCAGATCATCACGGATCGCAGTAAATCATTGCCGACCCAGTTGTGGGTCGTACTATTTGTGGCCCTCGCCATGTATTTTCTCATGCGTTGGGTTCCGGGCAACTTGGCTTTGATCTTTGCGACGCTACTCGGTTGCGGTTTTGGAATGGTGGTGGACCATAAATGAGTACTTACATTTTTGTGACCATCTTACTCTGCGGCCTCGTGACTTGGCTATCACGCATTGTCCCGTTTGCCATCATTAAAAATCTGTCAGTCCCCCAATGGCTAATCAGCTTTTTATCATTTGTGCCAATTGCCATTATGACCGCTATTTTTGTTGAAAGTCTGCTCACCTACCATGCGGGACACTGGCCAGAATTTAATCTCCCAAATATTTATGCCTCAATTCCTGCCATTCTTGCAGGAGTGCTCACCAAAAGTTTACTAGCCGTCGTTATAACAGGCATCGTTGCCATGGCCGTATTGCGCCTAGTTGGCTGGGCTTAGAGCGCAAGGGCACATCTAATTTAATATTTCCACTTAAACGTCCCGCAAATTTGTGCATGAGTTTGCGGGATTTTTCTGTGACTTTTTCAGCCATAAGGCCAGCAATCAGCACCTAAATGTGTCATGTCAATAACGGTCAATTCGAACTAACCAAATAGTCAGTAGAAATCCGCTCCGCCAAGGAACCGGCATCTAACTGATTGGACGTTTCGCGCAATATGAAATTTTTATCAATGAAAGCGTTCCATCTGCGCGCTCCGCTTTATCTTATGAATTAAAGCAAGTATAATAGTCAAAGTGTACGTCGCGGATTGTCAAGCATAATTATGACAGACATTGGTAAGAAACCGTTATAATTGTTCAGAGTGCTTTACATCCGTGAATGAAACGGGTAAATTAACAACGAACCATCTGTACACATATAGTAGATAAGAACTGTCTAAACTTTAAAGATTGAGAGATGAACAGACATGTGCGGTTTTGCTGGTTGCTTAACTGATCGGACTAAAGCGGATAACGCAGCTTACGATCAGACCATCCACGAAATGACTAAAATGATTGTCCATCGGGGACCCGATGATGACGGTTATTTTGCTGATGACAACATTACCATGGGTTTTCGGCGCTTAAGTATCATTGACTTAGCCGGTGGTCACCAACCACTATCTTATGATAATGAACGTTACTGGATGACATTTAACGGGGAAATTTATAACTACGTTGAATTACGTGAACAACTCAAACAAGAAGGCTACGAATTCAAAACAAGCTCCGATTCTGAAGTAATTCTTGCGATGTACGCCAAGTACCACGCTGACGCAACGAAGTACTTACGGGGAATGTTTGCTTTCGTCATCTGGGATAAACAAGAAAAAACGTTATTTGCCGCGCGCGATCAGTTCGGGATCAAGCCGTTCTATTACGCTATCAGTGGTGATGACTTCTATTATGCTTCTGAAAGCAAGGCCATTTACAAGATTTTAAAGGATAAAACCTTCGATAAAAATGCCTTACAAGATTACATGACGTTCCAATTTGTTCCTGAACCAGAAACACTCACAAAAGAAATCAAAATGCTCGCCCCTGGTTGCTCCTTGACGAAAAAGTTGGGGTCTGCGCCACGGATCGATCGGTATTATCACCGTGAATTCCATCCGGTCCAACGTTCTGAAGACGAGTATGCCAAAAAAATCAAAGATGCCTTAATTGACTCCGTTAAGATTCACATGCGTTCCGATGTACCAGTTGGTTCTTTCCTTTCAGGCGGGATCGACTCATCAATCATCGTCGCGATTGCAAAAAACTTCAACCCAAACCTTGAAACGATCTCCGTTGGTTTCGAACGTGAAGGGTATAGTGAACTTGACGTTGCTCAAGAGACCGCTGAAAAGCTTGGTGTTAAGAATTACAGCATGACGATTACGCCTGAAGCCTTCATGAAGGCCTTCCCGCACTTTGTGTGGAGCATGGATGATCCGTTGGCTGACCCGGCCGCTGTGCCGCAGTATTTCTTAGCCAAAGAAGCGGTCAAACACGTTAAGGTTTGTTTGACTGGTGAAGGCGCTGACGAACTCTTCGGTGGCTACACCATCTATCATGAACCAGAATCATTGAAACCGTTCCGCTACACGAAACCGATTAATGGTGCCTTGAAGCGTATCGCACTCATGATGCCAGAGGGAATGCGTGGTCGGTCATTCTTACTACGAGGGACCACCCCATTAGAAAATCGCTATGTTGGGAACGCCTTTATCTTTGGTGAACAAGAAAAACAAGCCTTCTTCAAGAATTACAATCAGAACCATCCGTTCCAGTCCATCACGCAACCGCTCTATGATGAATCCGTCGACTATGATCCAATCAGTCGGATGCAATTCATCGATATGCACACGTGGTTAAACGGTGACTTGTTGCATAACGCCGACCGGACAACGATGGCGCACAGTTTGGAACTGCGGACCCCGTTTGTTGACCGTGAAGTGTATAACTTAGCAGCCGAAATTCCAGCTGATCTTCGAATTAGTCACGGCACAACAAAGTACATTCTTCGTAAAGCGGTCGAAGACATCGTGCCAGCGCACGTCCTTCACCGTAAAAAGCTTGGTTTCCCAGTACCAATTCGGTTCTGGCTCAAAGATGAAATGTACGACTGGGCTAAGCAGATCATTAACGATTCGCAAACTGACCAATACTTCAATAAGGACTACTTCTTGAAACTCTTAGATGACCACAAGGCCGGCGTTCGGGATAATTCTCGGAAACTCTGGACGGTCCTCACCTTCATGATGTGGCACCGACTCTATGTCGAATCTGACCACTTGATGGATAGCCCCGAAGCTAACGCCGTTGCGGAAAAAGTCGAGGAGTTTTAGATCAATGGAAATTATTGTTCAAAAGTTCGGCGGCACGTCAGTCAAGGACGAAGCCGCCCGTATTCAAGCTTTAAAGCACGTTCAATACGCCGTCGATCAGGGCGATAAAGTCATTGTCGTTGTCTCAGCAATTGGCCGGAAAGGTGCCCCTTACGCCACCGACTCATTACTCGGATTAGTTGGGGCCGAGCACTCCCGCTTAACCAATCGAGAACTCGACATGTTGGTCTCAGTTGGGGAAACCATCTCGACCGCTGTCTTTACCGAGTTAGCGCGTAAGCAAGGCCTAAACGTCACGGCCATGACTGGTCATGATGCTGGCATCGTGACTAACGACGATTTTCAAAATGCGAAGATTCTCCGCGTTGATCCGAAACCAATCACGGACGCCTTTATTGACGCCGACGTGGTAGTCGTAACTGGTTTTCAAGGTGCTACTGAGAGCGGCCACATTACTACGATTGGCCGTGGTGGTTCCGATACATCAGCAGCCATCCTCGGTGCCGCTTTAAAAGCAAAACGTGTTGATATTTTTACTGATGTCAACGGCATGATGACTGCCGATCCACGACTCGTCACCCACGCCCGCTTCATTAAGGCCATCAGCTACGAAGAACTCGCTAACATGGCCCATGAAGGTGCTAAGGTCATTCATCCGCGTGCTGTTGAAATTGCAGAACAAGCTCACGTGCCGATGCGGATTCGGTCAACTTATCAGGAACCCGACGAATTAGGGACTTTAGTCACTGACCGGACCACGACCCAAATCGAACATTATCGTACCGTGACAGGGATTGCACACCAAACTGATTTGACGCAATTTACTGTTCCTACCGATACGTTAAGTTCAAGTGCCATTTTCCAATTGATGGCACAGCACGGTTTGAGTGTTGACTTTATTAACATTACACCACACCAAGTTGTCTTCAACCTGGTTGATGGTGACGCGGACGTTGCCAAGCAGCTACTGACTGACGCGCACGTCCATTGTCAGTCAATTGCGAACTGTGCTAAAGTTTCCGTTGTCGGTGCTGGTATCACTGGGACACCCGGCGTCACTGCTCGGATCGTCTCGGCATTAGCTGCACAACATATCGATATTTTACAATCGACCGATAGTTATACGACCATCTGGGTGCTCGTTAAGGAAGCCGATTTAAAAGCGGCCATGAACGCCTTACATGATGAGTTCTTAGGAATCGAATAACCATCCCTGCAAGTCCGGCTTAATTGCCGGGCTTTTTTGTTGACCTAGATTGGCCTGGAGATGGCACGTTCAACCAGCAGCACACCATGTACCGAGCGATTACAAGCATAATTTCAATTCTCATTTGGGGTGACAATTATCCGGTTTGCATGTATTCTAGAAACAGTAACTTTATTGAAAAGGACGCTAATATTATGCAAGCAAGTCAATTAATTAATAGTTTAAAATTCAAGCAGGTTCAGCCCGCCTTGACCACGGACTTTGATGTCACCATGCTGACGCAGGATACCCGCGAAGTTCAGCCCGGCGCCATGTTTATTGCCGTCGTTGGTTATCACGTCGACGGTCACGACCTCGTTGATCAGGCCATCGGAAAAGGGGCCAAGATCATCGTGGCGTCAAAACCTTTAGACGTCAACGTACCGGTCATCTACGTTGAAAACACCGAACGCGCTATGGCAATTCTTGCCGACGTTTTCTACGGTGCGCCTAGTCAAAAGATGCGGATGATTGGGGTGACGGGTACCAATGGTAAGACCACTGTCACCCACCTGATCGAACAAATCTATCGTGATCAGCAGCAAGCCACCGGCCTGATTGGGACCATGTATCGCAAAATCAAGGATGAAAAACTGCCAACTGCCAACACCACCCCCGACGCCATCACAACGCAACGGACTCTAGCGGCCATGCGGGATGCCGGTGTTGAAACTGTCGCCATGGAAGTTTCTTCAATTGCCCTCGTACTCGGACGGGTCTGGGGGATTGATTACGACATCGCCGTTTTCACGAACTTGACGCAAGACCATTTGGATTTCCACAAAACAATGGCTAAGTACACGGAAGCCAAGGCCATGCTCTTTGCACAACTGGGCAATAAGTACAGCGCCGACGGAACTAATAAGGTCGCTGTTCTGAACACCGATGATCCCGTTGGCCGTGAATTTGAACAGTACACGGCAGCGCACGTACTAACATTTGGACTCAAACCAGATGCCATGATCAACGCACAAAATGTTGAAATCAAGAGCCACGGGACTGAATTTGACCTCTCCGTCTTCGGCCACGTAACCCACGTGACGATGCAACTGATTGGCCAGTTCAACGTGTACAACATGCTGGCGGCCTTCGCCGCAGCTTACGCTAGTGGCATCCCCGAAGACCAAATCATTAAGTCACTGGAGAAGGTTACCGGCGTTAAGGGCCGCTTCCAATCCGTTCCTTCCCACACGGGTGTCAGTGTCATCGTTGACTACTCACACACTCCGGACGGCTTATTGAATGCCCTAGAAACGATTCAAGATTTCGCGACTAAGGATATTTATTGCGTCGTCGGCTGTGGTGGTGATCGCGACAAGACGAAACGGCCAAAGATGGCTAAAATTGCTGTCGAACACAGTACTAAGCCAATCTTTACTTCTGACAATCCTCGGACGGAAGACCCAACCATGATTCTAAATGACATGGTTGCCGGCGTGCCAAACGCCGACGTGCCCGTCTACGAAGACCGCCACGTTGCCATCGCCAAGGCCATTGAAGCAGCACAACCCGGCGACGTTGTTTTAATCGCTGGTAAAGGCCACGAAGATTATCAAATCATCGGCCGGACTAAGCATCACTTTGATGACAGTGAAGAAGCCGCTAAAGCACTAGCTCTGAAACCAACCATTGATTAATGGTCAAAACAGAACTGACCGACAAGGCTATTTTCAATTCTATTTCTGTTAACAATTGGTGACATCCGCGACACGCGTCTTTAACCATTAACACCCCCAGCAACAGCTAATTTGATTGGCCGTTGCTGGGGGTGTTTTTTGCTTGTTTGGCTTTCTCCCAACCAGCGCTACAAAACAGGCATCAGTCGTGTTTGTACAAAAGATGCACCCACCTTTCGATTATTAACCAGCCAAACTATCGCCTATCTTTGATAATTCACCTAATTTGGAAATATAATTATGTTGATAAAAGGGGTTAATTATCATTGTTAGTTTAAGTTTAATTCGTTTGGGGGGATTTATAATGTCAATTTTTCAAACTTGGAAACGCCGAATTGCATACGGTTCCACTGACATGGCCGGTAATATTATTTGGCAAATGGTCAGCACTTACTTACTGTTCTATTACACAACGGTCGCGGGCATCTCAGCTGCTTTTGCAGGAATGCTGTTCTTCGTCGTGCGCTTCATTGATGCGTTTGATGCATTGATTTATGGTTATTTGATTGATCATACACACACGAAGTATGGACAATCGCGCCCCTACTTTGTGTGGTTTGGCATTCCGTTAGGGTTGCTGGCCATGTCGCTATTCATGATTCCATCATTTGGCGGCAATACCACAATGCGACTCGTCTACATTTCAATCACTTACACTTTCTTTAGCCTGATTTATTCTGGTGCCAACACGCCCATTACTTCGATTTTACCAAGCTTGACTGATGATAGCGTTGAGCGGACCAAGTTAGCGAGTGCTCGGATGGTCATGACAACCATCGGGACCAGTGCAGTGGCTGCCATCACTTTGCCAATGGTTAAATTACTCGGCAAAGGCAATCAGTCGAAAGGTTTCACCCTCTGGGCTATTATCTTAGGCCTCGTTATCATGGGACTCTTCATCTTTGCTTTTCTCAATCTCAAGGAAACTAACGGTGCACAAAATCCAGACGGTACCACTGAGTCAGCCGAATCACTCTCAATCTGGCAAAGCTTGAAGGGTGCGGCTAGCAACAAACCATGGCTATTATTAGCCTGCTCATTCATTCTGCTACAAACCTTCTGGATGCTACGGGGAAATTCAGCGATCTTCTTTATCAAATACGTCTACGGTCGGCCTGAATTAGCGCCAATTTTCCTGGGGATTGGCTTTGTTTCCGTCATCGGGAACCTGTCCGTACCATTCCTATCACAACGCTTTAAGAACCGTAACGTTTTGCAGTTTTCACTCGTACTGGGCGTTATCGGCCAACTACTGCTGCCAATCGCTGAAAAGATGCGTAGTGTGGGCCTACTAATTGCTGGCTCCGTCATTTTCTTGATTGCGATGGGGATCACGTTCACGATTGTCTTCGCGATGCTATCAGATACCGTTGACTACTCAACGAAAGTACTGGGCCTAAATGAAACCGGATTCTTATCTGCCGTACCAATGATTGGCGCCAAATTAGGAATGGGAATTGGCGGTTTTCTAGCCGGTCAATTTCTCGCATGGGGACAATTCAATGCCAAGGCAGCTGTACAGTCCGGACGAACCATTACATTTATTAATCTCGCTTTTATTTGGATGCCGATTATTTTATTAGCCGCGATGATTTCCATGATGCAATTCTATCGGTTAGACGAAAAAGAATTACAAGCCAACAAGGCCGACGCAGCGGCTAAAGTTGAACCTAAGGAGGATGTTGAATATGATGCCAACAATTAATTCGATTCAAACAACCGTCAACGGCGTCGTCAAAATCGTTAAACCATTTAACAACGACATCGCCGGTGAACAATTTGACCCGCACGTCCTTCAAACACTAACGGCCTTCAAACAACCAGCCATCCTTGAAAATGATCTAGCGGCGCTCCGCAGTGGTAGTTTAACCCCCGCCATCGCGGACCCTGTTGGTGATGCTGTTACAGTTCAAAGTCGAAATATTACGGCTCTGAATCGCACGGTCAGCGTTGAATGGCTGACACCACAAAATGTCATTAATCACACAGTACTGGTCTACTTCCACGGTGGTGCCTTTTACGGCGGTGTTCCCGGCAATAATACGGTCCTTTTAAAGCTGGTCGCAGCTAAAAGTCACTGCGAGATTCTTAATGTCGATTACAGCTTAGCGCCAGAAGCACCAGCACCCGCTGGTATTTTAGACGGGCTCGCGATTTTCCAATATTTGGAACAACGTGACGCTGAAACAATGATTACCGTTGCTGGCGATTCGGCTGGCGCTAACGTCATCATGGCTGCAACAAATCTGAATCAACAACTCGGTAGCAATCGTATCAATCAACAACTGCTGTTGTACCCAGTTACCGCCCCAAATGCTGACCACGCCGGTCCACTCTGGGATTTGGCCGCCTTTCCGATTATTGACTCACAGCGTGCCATTCTCACCAACTATCACGGCCTCTTTCGGCAACTTGACAGCATCATGACGGATTATTATGTTCCGGAGAACTTTGATTCACATTCTCCACTCATCTCACCGCTACACCAGGAAGACTTCACAATGACACCACCAACCACGATTATGGTCGGCGAGTTTGATCCCTTCCGACCACAAGCTTGGGCTTATGCACAACGCCTGGCCGCTGCCGATACTGCAACCACGTTTATTCAGTATCAGGGCTTGAACCACGCTTTCGCACCATTAGTTGATCAGTATTGGCAAAGCCAAGATGTGGCCCAAGTGATGGCGGCCGCGTTAATTTAGCGACCAGGGCATATCAAAAATCACCAGTATCACGTTGCAGAAATCACATGTAAAAAACAAGCGGACTGATAAAAACCGCCCCGCATTTTACTATCCGAAATGCGGGCGGTTTCGCGTTAAGCTAACATTTAAGTCTGAGACTTGTGCTATACTCTTGGCATGGGGGGATTAACGTGAACAAAAATGATAAAGCCAAGCGTTTGATGCAACAAATCGACGTTGCCTATAATGATCCTGAAGTTAAACAAGACGCACAAGTTCGTGCTGACTTACTTCGCTATGCTATGGAACTTGACAAGAACGGTAACTATTTATTAATTGCCACTAAAGTTAACGGCATGGCAATGCGCGTCATGCGTGATCACATGCACCAACCACTCCAAGCAATTAACACACTCTACACCCAAACCGCCCGCACCTCCGAATATTATTGGGGCGTGGCGGCAGCTAGTATTTTTAGTGGGCTGTGGTAAAGCACTATCACGTGCGAGCGCTCACTATAAATCATATTAACAACAGTTTTGAACCGGAACACAGACAAATAACTTGAATCAACCGTTAATTTCGAAGGGACGCTCCTGACAAACCATGCCAGAAGCGTCCCTTTACTAACTACTTAAAATTTTATCGATCAGAGTCAAGTTAACAGCTAAAGTAAGGCGTTGTACTTGGCTCAGCCATTTACTTCAAGTACCCGGTTTCATTCCAAGTCGTCAGTTCAAAATGCTGATTATCCGTCGTCGATAACACTGTCAGGCTATCATTATCCACGATACCGTGGCCCACTGTCTTCATAACTTGCCCATCGACCACAAAAGGTGCTCGTAATTCTGCTACGGGGACACCCATTAACGCCTTGACAGTCATCGTCGTCACCAGACCGTGCGATACGATTAATAGTGGTTGCGTGCTAGCTACCCCAACTTGATCAATCAAACGATGTAGCGTCGAAGTCGTTCGGGTGACAAAATCCGCATAACTTTCGCCACCGCCAGCTAGTTCCGGTCGGTATTCGGCGGGTTTAGTAAAAATAACTTGGGCGTAGGACTGCGGCTGTACTTCCGCTTCCTGTTTGCCGTCCCAATCACCAAAATCAAACTCACGCAAGCCATCGTCGATTTGAATCGGCGGTTGCCACTGATTGGCAGCCACAATGTATTTCGCCGTATCCAGCGCTCGTTGCTGCGGACTGCTATATACTGCTGAAAATTGGGTGGTGCTTAAGTAATCACCAGCGGCCTTTGCCCCATCGATTCCGCTAGCAACCAGCGGGGAATCTGCTCGTCCACCTTGAAATCGGTGTTCTAAGTTATATTGTGTTCGACCGTGACGAATGAAATAAATCTGCATGGCACGTTCACCTTCCTAATCCGTTCAATAGTTTAATTCTAACTGTGTCATGCTCAATAGAAAAGTCTTCAGTGCCATAATGACGTAAAAAAATACCGTGGTCTAAGAAACACACCACGATATTTCAGTTATTATGATAAAGGCTTAACCAAGTGCTGGTACGGATGTGTGCCAATCATGAGCTGACCATCCGGGACAAAACCATGCCGGTGGTATAACTTAGCTGCCCGGGGATTGCCATCATCAACGTTTAAACTCAGTTTCGTGGCCCCCAGTTGACCAACGAGTCCTGGTAATGCTTCTAGTAAGGCACTACCAACTCCGTGGCCCTGAGCTTGCGGATCAACTGCCAACATGCTTAAATACCACTCATTCGGCCGGGTCTCACCACCTAATTCCAGTGGTGCCTCAAACCCCGCATGATGACCTGAAGTCGTCCGCAACAAATCGTTTACAGCGACTTCATTCTTCGCTAAGTGCCCAAACGCGACACCGACGATCTTGTGATCCATGACCGCCACAAAAGTCTGCGCTAACCCATCTAAATTGGCCGGTCGCTGATACAACTCAGTCAACATTGCCAATAGGTCGGCCTCGCTAACATTTTTTAAGACTGGCATTTCCATATCACGGTAAATCATCGCAATCAATGGTGCAATTTGAGCACTATCTTGCGGTTGTGCCGTTCGAATTTCCATCATCACAACGCTCCCAACTGTTTTCTCAACCGTAGCAAATCCCGCGGTCATCGTCAATCGTTGTGCTTAATTTGTTGCCGATGTTGAATCGTCATCACCCACGTCGTGACGGGAACTACCAGGATAACGCCAATTAACGAGAATAATACCATTAATACTTCCGCAACAAATATTTTATTATTGATAACACTCCCGAAGGAATAATGTAAGCCCGCAAACCAGATAAATAGCGCCAAGAAGCCACCAAAAAAGCCGAAAAACAAGGTATTAAAAGTCGTCCCGATAATCTGCTTACCAATACTGATACCATCGATATAGAGTCGCTTAGTTGGCAACTGCGGATGCTGCGCCAGAATTTCACTCAGACCAGCCGCAATCGCAATAGCAGCTTCCGCAATGGCCCCTAGTGTACTTAAAATTGCTTCAGTTACTGCTACGCCAATAAAGGAGACCCCAATGGCTAACGACATACCTTCCAGATCTTCACTATCTTCTAAACTAAAGCCCTGCGCCATGATCCAATTTTCAACGGGAAAAATAATCAGCACTAAAATGACCATAACAATCAATGCTGCAATATAAGCTGGCTTGGCCGCCACTTCGTTGTCCTCCCCAAAGAAAATCGTGAAGGCCAAGATGATTGTCCCAATGACCAACGACACCCCCATTGCTGGAAAGCCCCATGAAATCAAAACAACCGCTAAAAACAACAATCCAAAGTTAAATAACAAACTCAAAAAGGCCGTCGCTCCAGTCTTACCACCAATTAATGTCATCAAACCTAGTAAAATTAATCCTAAAACGGTAATCGTGTTCATGCCATCACCGCCTTAGGCATCAATCGACTGGCTAACCAACTGGCTACTGGAATCGCTAAAACGATACCGATACCAGAAATCAAACTTTGGACCATCCCCAACGACATATTCATTGTAAAAGTGTAACCCCAGCTATTGCCGTTACGGAAATAGAGCAAAGTCATCGCGAAAGTATCCGCCATGAAAATCAAAAATAGCACGTTGATCAAGGGCCCCATAATAGACCGGCCAATTTGAATACCCGACTTAAATACTTGTCGTGGTGCAATGTCCGGGCGCTCCGTTTTCAATTGAAACAATGAAGCAACAATATCTGTTGATTCATCCATGACTGCTCCGAGTGAACCGAGAACTGTTTCGACTAAAAATAGCGGTCGGGGCACCTGCGTCACGTACTGCATCGATTCATAAGTCACACCACGCTCATGGGTCACCGCAAAGACGATCAGACTAATAATGACAGCCAGTCCCGTGCCAACCACAGTCGCGCCCAATGTTACTAACATTTGACGACTAAAACCGAGCACTAGCAACAGTGTGAGCACGGCGAAGATTACAGCCAATACGCCAAAGAGCAGGTAAATGTGGCCACCATTAGTAGCTAAATCGATCTGAATGGCGGCATAAAATAGTACAGCGTTGAGCGCGACACTCAAAAAGGCCATCAGACCACTGAAACGCATGATTAACAAGAGCAGTGCTAGGGCTAACCACGCGACAAACGCCAAGGCAGTATCTCGTTTTAACCCCTGAATCGTCACTGCACTACTATGATCACTAGGAATCCGTAAGAAAACTTGATTACGGACGTGATACGGCTGATCCATTGCGCCCGAGCGCGTATACGTATTCTTGATCTGGTAAGTTCGACCACGATGTGCCTTATTGAGCACCCGGACCGTTACCAACTGTGTCACTGTCGCATCCTTATTTTCAAATTCATCCGTCGTCGTGCTTCGACTCTTAGTCTGCACGTGGGTCACTTGTGCAACTGTCTGCTGATAAAGTCCCGCATTAACCCGGGTCAATCCAACCCCGATTAGTCCTAAAACAATCACCAGCAGTGTTAACCACAACCCCCACCGTTGCTTGATTCGCTGTTTCACATTTTCACCTTTTTTCACTTCAATGGTCACCAGTTTACCACCCATTCCCCAATACAAACTTCGATTCTGGCAATCTTTAACAGAATCTAAGTTTCTACGGTAATCTAGGCCGTTACTTGAACGCGTAAAGCTTTCAGCCAAGCAATTTCTTCCTCATCGTGGAGGCGCTGAGCAATTTTTAGTCCCTTTTCAATCAATGCTAGGGCCTGTTCAGGCTGCTGATGGACCCGCCATTCATAAACGGCAGTTAACTTATAATGAGCCAAAGGTTGGTAACGACGTAATAACTGTTGAACACCATCATCTTGATACCAGGCTATGATCTGGGGGTCACGATGATTGGTGACCAAGTTCCAGTACAATGTCGCATCTAAATACTTCGCCAAATCAGCTGGCGGCAACGTATTGAAACTTGGCTCCAAGCGACTCAACCCCGCTAACAGTTCGGGGGTGTCCAGCCCATGTTGAAGTCCCCATTCCAGAATCAACCAGGCTTGCCGGACGACTAAATAATTCCGATTGCCACCATCGCGCGGCATAACAATCATACTCGCATCAAGGTCACGGACACTACCGGTCTGAACCTTAACGGCCGCAGCACACGCAGTGACATACGCGGCGGTCATCGCCGCCGTTGATTCGCGTGCCTGCCGAAATTCCTGGCCCGCCGTGGGATAACCGTGCAAGTTCATTGGTAATAATTGGGCGGCTTTCAACGTATTGACCCAGATCCAAATAATGAACGCAAACAACCATAAATCGAAACTAAACTTAAATTGATTCAGAGTTATTAAACTGAGCATGACCGTCAGTAAGTTGAACAGGCCACCGCCAAAACAATAAATGGCGTGATTGAACCGTTTGGCATCCGCCGGGGGTGCTGCCACGATATGTGGATGACGCGTCAGCGGTCGTTCTAATTTCCAATGACCACGAACCCGACTTAATTGAAGTCGAAAACCGGTAATCCGGACAATTCGAGCACCAATTAATCGAAATCCGACCCACTGACCGAGCCAATGAATTAACGTCGCACCTAGTTCGCTGGCGACTAGTGCCAATCCTAGCCAACCGACTGTTGCAATAAATTGTCCAAAAACTTGCATGCTATTCCTCCTTGTACCTTGATTGACAGCCTTTATTTAACAAAATTAATTTTGAAATCAATAACACGTTTTTGGGCATGACCCATGATTAGTTTTTTTACAAAGTTAGATTCAAAAACCGGCAGCTTGGATGCGCCAAAACCGAAACCAATCACAGCATGCTGCCAAATAAAAATTCATCTAATTTAACATGTTTTAATTATGGTTCATACGCCTGGCAACCAGTACCAAGTGTCCTCATTTTCTAATTCGACGATACCATATTAATTATACGCGTGGACACTGAAATAATCGCTGGTACTTCGTAATTGCTCTTATTATAGCAAAACAAGCTGACCTCCGGCGATTAAGACGCCAAGCCCAGCTTGCTAATCAATTGAATTTTAATGTCGTTGTTGCTGAATGCACATGCCGTATCCCTTAACGACGCCGGTGTTTAACAACAGTGAAGAAATGTAAAATCATTGCTAAAAGAACGTAAAAGACGACGACAAAGACGCCGTAGTAGGCCCAAAAATTGTTCAGCGGAATCAATTGTTGAATCCCCGCTTCGATTCCCATTGTCAGTAGTGCCATTACCGCAATCATGAAGAATAATTGAATATACCGTTTCATCGTACTGTCATCCCTTTCCTTTTTATGTGCAGCCCGCGCGCCGACCCGTTCACATTCTGCTTGCTTAGCAGCTGTGATGGTTTGCATACCCCACGTTTTAGTTACGACAATCTCCCGTAATTTGATGAGACCACCCATCGTCAAAAATTTATCAAGTGTTTTAAACGTTGCGTCAGTCACGCCGGTCAAATAATTTTCAATACCACCCGCGTAACAATCCGTGATCGTCACATAATGCTTGTTCTTAAAGCGATCAGGTACCGCTTCACCCACGGAATTAAACCGTGCGATCCGCCCCCGAAAACAGTCACAGAAGTTTTTCATTACCCCCGATAAGCTCCCCAAATAGGTTGGTGCAGCTAATACCCAGACATCCGCCGCCATTAATTTTGCTTCCAGCGCGTCTAAGTCAGCATTCGGTTGACTATCGTGATCTGGTCGCAACTCATAATCGTTGAGGTTGACTAGTTCCGTGTCAGCGCTGGCCGCGGCCCCCTTTAAGACGGCTTGCAGTAGCTGGGCAGTCACGCCATCAGCGCGATGCGCACCTAATATTCCTAAGACTTTCACATTTTCCACTCCCATCATTCATTCAAAAGCTATTTTTATTTTAACGCATTTCAACATAAAAATATGGTTATCAAACGAACAGCAATTGTTAAACCCGCTAATAGTACTTACTTTTAACAAAAAGGTTTGACAATCGATTAACGACTTGCTTTAATTATACATAAGTACGAACGTTCCAATAACAATTAGTCTAACTGACAACTTGTAGACTTAAAGTTTTCTTGGCTGCAACTATTTCACCAGAACTTGAACAATCGAGCTGTCATACCAACACTTAACAACTAATTCAGCGTACTGCCGATGGGGGGAGTTAGTCCTTAAGTGTAAATTGAATTTGAAAGGACGCAGTCACCATGGCTAATTTTCAACAATCCGAAACGGCACTTATTGAAAGTGCCACACTAATTAATATCTTCGCCGAAAAAATTCGGCGTCAGATTATCATTGCTCTGGGGAACAGTGATAATGGTCTCAACGTTACTGATATTACCGCCTTGGTCAATATTTCACGCCCCGCCGTTTCACATCATCTACGCTTAATGCGTGAAGCTGGGGTCATTGATATGCGTAGTAACGGGGTCGAGCATATTTATTTTCTCACGTTAACCGCACCATTACAGCAATTACAGGCAACTTTTGCGACGCTAACGGCTGATAACGCGCCACTTAGTCAGTCGTAAGCACTAGCGCCTCATTCAATAGTCACCGCAGCCTTCAGGATAACGCGGGCCTGCAACTTACCCGCTAAACGTTAGCTTGATTTTAGACGGTTGCCAACCAAAAATCGGCACTGCCAGAATGTTCAACGCATTCTAGCAGTGCCGATTTTTATTAACCATTCATCCGGATGGTCACTGGTCCTAAACTGAACTTAGTCGTGATTCAAGGCTTGCAGATCAGCTGGCAATGCCGCCTCAAAGTGTAAAGTCTGTTCCGAAAAGGGGTCAAAGAACTGTAAACTAGCGGCGTGTAAGGCTTGCCGTTGAATCCACGCCAAGTTACCGCCATACAGCGCATCACCTAATAAGGGGTGCCCAAGCGTCGTTAGATGGACCCGAATTTGATGCGTCCGTCCAGTCACAAGTTCCAACCGTAACCGACTCACGTTATGCTGCAATTGGTCCGCCTCCACTTGATACGTCGTAATGGCGCGTTGGCCCGCCGTGGTGACCACTCGCCGAGGACTGTCAGCCACCCGGCCAATCGGGCGATCAATTGTGCCACTAGCCGGCGTAATGGTCCCTTCGATCCAAGCTTGATACGTCTTCACTAATTGCGCCGCAATTCGGGGCTCTGTCAACATCCCCTGCGCCACCCGATGTTTAGCAACTAACACAAGGCCACTCGTATCCCGGTCCAACCGCGTGATCAGGTGCGGTCGTTGATTACTGGCATGACTGGCTATCAAATAACCCTTGATTCGATTGACCAACGTATCGGTCCGATTACTAGGCCCCGGCACGCTGGTTAACCCGGCTGGTTTATTAAGAACGAGCCAATTAGCATCTTCATACTCAATTTGGATTGGTTGTTCGCTGACGGCTACCGCTGTATCCGGTGCCTCGTCTGGTAGTTGAATTCCCGCAATATCGCCATCATGAATGGTAATAACGCCCGTTTGAACTTGATTATTGACAAGAAACGCGCCGGTGCCATGCTTGATTGCCTTGATTGTTCGCATACTGATGGCATGCGTCGTCAAGAATCGTTTCATTGCCATTGATTGCCCCTGGTGTTGCCAAGTAAATTCCATACGTGTTACTCCATTTCATCTCGTAGTTTACCAATCAGCCATCTAATCAGTTTCCTCATCGGTGCTAGTTGCTGATTCCGCATGAGCTGCCGCTCGAATCGTCGCCATAAAGGTTTCACCATACTTTTCAAGTTTGCTGGCCCCGACCCCTTTGACCATTAAGAAAGCTGCGTCGTCTTCTGGCATCAGGTCACACATCGAATGAAGCGTCCGGTCAGAAAAAATCACAAATGGTGGTACGCCCTGTTCTTCCGCCAATTGACGCCGAAGTGTCCGCAACTGTTCGAAGAGGGCACTGTTCTCTGGTACCGTCTGTTGCACCTTTTGGGCCGTCTTTCGGTGTACCGTGGTCGTTCCTTTAAGCACGGCCACTCCACTCGCTGAGACTGTCAGTGTTGGATACTGACCACCCACCGACTGCAAATAACCGCTCGCAGTCAAAAAATCGATCAGTTCCACGACACTCTTCTGTCGCTGCCCGGACATCAACCCGTACGTCGACAACGTATTGAGGTTCGATTCGCGGACCCGTTGATTATTAGCGCCCGTCAATACCTGGGCCACGACCCCTTTACCGAACCGGGAATGAAGCCTAACGACGCACGATAAGACTTGTTGAGCTGCCGTGGTGATATCCTGTGATTCCCGCTGATCAGTACAATTACTACACCGACCACACGGCGCGGATTTTTCACCAAAGTATTTCAAGATAAACTGTTGTAAACAGCCCTGGGTATTCGCATACCGTGTCATCACCTGTAGCTTCTGATACGCCAGGTGTCGGTGCTCCGTATCCATCTCCGACTCATCAATAAAGAAGTGCTGAAGTTGAATATCAACCGGTCGAAAAATCAAAATCGCTTCACTAGGTAACCCATCCCGGCCAGCCCGACCGGCTTCCTGATAATAAGCTTCCAAAGTTCCGGGGACCTGCGCGTGAATCACAAAACGCACGTTACTCTTATCAATGCCCATTCCAAACGCGTTGGTTGCCACCATGACGTCAACACGGTCGTACAAGAAATCCTCTTGGTTTTGCCGCCGAACCGCATCATCTAGCCCAGCGTGGTACGGCGTGGCCTTAATATCATGCTTTTGCAACAAACTCGTCAGACGCATCACTTCTTTACGGGTGCTGGCGTAAATAATCCCGGCTTCACCATGATTAACTTTCAAATAATCTAAAATGTAACGGTCCGTGTCTTGGTCCTTGACCACCGTCAAATCCAAGTTATCGCGGGCAAAACCAGTATTCACTTCATGTTGTGGATCGATCGCTAAGCGGCCGCAAATATCCGCAGCAACTTGCTCAGTTGCCGTCGCAGTTAAAGCTAGAACTTGCGGATGGGTCGGCAATTGTTCAATCGCCGTGCTGAGCGCTAAATAACTGGGACGAAAATCGTGCCCCCACTGTGAAATACAGTGGGCCTCATCAATTGCTAACAGTTGGATGGGCAACCGGCCCAGCGCTTGAATAAAATAATCCGAATCTAACCGCTCGGGTGCCACATAAAGTAAGGTATAATCCCCCGCCCGTAGTTCTTGAAGCCGTTCGTTAATCTCTTGGAAATCCAGTGAACTGTTAATAAAAGTCGCCGCGATACCATTATCATTTAACGCGTCTACCTGATCTTTCATTAAAGAAATTAATGGTGAGACAACGACGGTCAGCCCCTGAAAAAGTAACGCTGGGATTTGGTAACATAATGACTTACCACCCCCAGTCGGCATAATCGCTAGGGTGTTTTCACCGGCCAACACTTGTTCAATCACTGCTTTTTGCCCCGGTCGGAATTCATCATATCCGAACGTGGTCTTTAATACTTGCTGTGCCGCCGCTAAGTCAATCATCACACGTAAACTCCCTCTTTGAATTAATACTCTCATTCTACCGAGAATACCGGCCCATGACAAGAACGCGCCCCGGTAATCACTAGGTACGTTAAGTCGCACTTGCGCCACGAAAACTATCAAAATACCGAAAAGTGCCCGTCCCTATTGATTTTATAGGAACGGACACTTTAAAGAGACCGATATTGATTAAACGACCATGTCAGATTGGCCATCAAAGGGCACTCGCCCACACAGTTTATATGTACAATGCTGACTTAGCCTTGCTTGGGTCGGCCACGGTGATCCACCAAACCTTCCATGCCGTGTTGTCGATATTTTCGTACCCATGTATAGACTTGTGGATACGAAACATTAAAATGCTTAGCGGCTTCTCGATAATCGTTGCAATGGTCCAGCGTATACTTTACGATCGCAATTCGTTCTTCCAGCGTTGCGCGTCGTCCTCGATCCATGACTCGGCCTCCTCTCATTCACTACTATTCATCATACCAAGAGTTCTCAATTTTTTGTAGCTTTTTCCCCGTGACTTGCCTGATTCGTTGCGATTTTTAATAAATTATTTCGAAACAGTCCAGTGCACCTAACGCTCATCTTAAAATAAATTTGTTAACGCAGTTATTTTGCTTGCATTTAAGAACGTATGTTCGTATACTCGTATTGAGGTGATTAGCATGCAGTCAGAAAATCTAACCGTTAAGTATTTAAATAAAAGCAAAATATTAAAGTTGGACCCCTTTATGTTGTACTTACAAGTCACGCCATTAAAGGCGACCGAGCCTACGCCCATCAACTGCATCATCGTCAAGCATGCATTGACTTTATTTTACCAACTCCAACCTGACGCACAACTAGCACTCTACGGTCACTATAACACCAGGCACCAATTCGTGATTACCAAATTCATGGTTCGATCTGCAGTGCAAACACTAGCCAGCTAATGTACAAAGCCGCTAAAATATAAGTACTTAGATCAGAGGAGCTGTTGTCGATGATGCCAACGAACCTAACCTTACTTGAGCGTAAGATCTCAAATAACTTGAATTGTCTATACTTTGTCAACCATCCCGTTTACCGTATTCAAAAGGACCATCAATTAGCACTCGCTTCAGAATACAGCCTTGCCGGCAACGTGACCGAAATTATCTGTGATGAACAGCAGCGCTATCATATTTTATTCGTGGCGCGTAAAGAAATTGTCTTAACTGAAAAGAAGGTCGCTAAAGTAACCAATAACCAGCTCGGGCAGGATACCGTTCAATTTCTGGCGACGCTGGGATACCAGTTTCCCCCTGCGCAGCCGGCCGGTGAACTAAGCCAACCCACGATCCTACCTTCACCAACGGAATTGAGTGAATGTCCGACCGCTTACGTAATCATCGACTGCGAGTTCGGCACTCGCTTTCGTCGTAATGGCTCCGCTAAAGCCGTCAGTTGGCACGTCATCGAATCACCCGAATTACGGGCTAGTATCTTCCAGCTCAGTGCCATCGGTTTTTCCCATCATACGCAGACAGCGCCTTTTTTCAATCGTTACTTCGATGATCCTAACTTTTTACCTGACAAAAAGTTGGCCGGTTTATCAGCAACTGGCTTAACGACCGTCGCTTACGAGGCGCAAGGCGACCCCTTGACGATTCTAAAAGCATTCATCCAGCAAGTTATCCAGCCACAACTCCCCCTCGTTTTTTGGGATCAGACACAGGACATGAAACACATTCGATTATTACTAACTCAGTATTATCAGCAATTGACCCCCACCGAACAGCAGCTAGTCAGTCGCCCGGTCACGATTTTTGATGCCCAAGCCTATACGAATACCTTGATCAATCGTGGCAACCATAAGGTCGGTAGCCATGATCTGCCATTAAATGGCTTAGCCGCACTTTTTAATATCAGCAATCCACACCAGCATAACGCCATTTGGGATGTTCAGACAACTGAATTAGTCATGGTTAAGCTTGCTGAACTAACTCACCAAACGCCGGTAATCACTACACCGCCTGCACCGATCGCACTACCAGCTACGGTGCCAGCGGTGGTTCCGTCAATCCAGACGCCTAGCCCCACACCACAACATGCCAGCCACGCGCAAGTTCACCAGTTACGGGCACGTGGCAAGACTTACCGTGAAATTGCGGCGGTCACCGGTTTTAGTATTAGCGGGATTAATTATATTCTCAAAAAAGCCCGTTCTATCCCGACCCGCTCAGAAAGCGTATAATGATATTAATAGCTTAAAAGGAGTGTTTTAATATCATGGAAAAACGTATTAAAGGTTCATGTACCACGATTCTCGTCGGTAAAAAAGCCTCAATCGATGGCTCGACCATTATTTCACGAAACGATGATGGTCACGAAGCCCTAGACCCCGAACGATTAGTTGTGGTCAATCCCGCAGATCAACCCCGGCACTATCAGTCCGTCATTAGTAAGGTCGAAGTCGACTTACCTGACAATCCCTTACGGTATACTTCAATTCCCAACTCAATCTTGACCAATGGAACCTGGCCAGCAGCAGGGATCAACAGTGAGAACATCGCCATGTCCGCAACCGAAACCATCACCACGAACTCGCGTATCTTGGGAATCGATCCCTTCGTTGCCGGCGGAATTGGTGAAGAAGACCTTTGCACCCTAGTATTACCATACATTCACAGCGCCAAGGAAGGCGTTACTCGTCTAGGTGCCCTGCTTGAACAATACGGGACTTACGAACCAAACGGTATCGCTTTTTCTGATCAAGACGAAATCTGGTGGTTAGAAACCATTGGTGGTCACCACTGGGTTGCTAAACGTATTCCTGACGATGCTTACGTGGTTGCTCCGAACCGCATGAATATTGACGATTTCGATTTTAACGCTGAGGATACCTTAGCTTCAGCTGACCTTGAACAATTGATTGAAGATTACCACTTGAATCCTGACTTTGACCGTGTCAACTTGCGGCATATCTTTGGGAGTGCTTCAATCAAAGATACGGTTTACAACAACCCCCGGGCTTGGTTCGGTCAGAAATACTTCACGCCGGACGTTGTACAAGATCCAATGGAACAAGACTTACCATTCATCTGCCATGCTAACCGTAAGATTTCTATCGAAGACGTCAAGTTCGTTTTGAGTTCTCACTTTGAAAACACGAAATACGATGTTTACGGAAGTGGCTCTGAAGCTGACAAAACCCTTTTCCGGCCAATCGGGATCAACCGTAACCACGATGTGCACATCTTACAGATTCGCAACAACGTCCCCGCTGCTGTTGCCGGTATTCACTGGTTAGCCTTTGGTGCCAATACCTTCAACACGGTCGTACCATTCTATGCAAATGTCAATGACACGCCAGCTAGCTACAAAGATGCGGACGGCACCTTTAATCTCAACCACATGTACTGGTTAAGCTGTACAACCGCCCTTTTGGGTGACACCGACTACGACTTTTACGTGGATATGCGGAATAGTTACGAACTCGAAGCCATGAGTGCTTACCGTAAAATCGAGAATGATACCGACGCTGACTTGGCTAACCACCAAGACGTCACGGCCTATCTTGAAACGGCTAACCAACAATTGGCCGATACCGCGATGAAGTTACAAACTAAATTACTCGGCGATATGGTCATTGCCGGTTCTGAAAAAATGAAATTACGTTATAATTTAAACGATTAATTAAGCCCGGTAGCTTGCGGTTTTAGCTAAGATTTTTATGGTGAATTCATGAGACTAAACTAATTTATTTTTAATTTAGTGGTTTACAAATACCAGAATCGTGCTAATATAAATGTCACAAGATAAAAAACGGAGGAAAGAGGAGTACGATTAGTCAACCTGCCAGTGAATCGGGAGTGAGTGGAAACCCGACCAGAACTTGACTAATCCGAAAAACACTTTCTTAGTTGCTAACTGAAATAACCTCGTTAAAGTAGGATTAGCCGTTAACCGGTACGTTACCATCGGTGGTGTATGTTTGTACACTATTTTAAAGCTGGTTTACTGTAAGGTAAACAACTTGGGTGGTACCGCGAAAGAGTCTTTCGTCCCTTGATAATTCAAGGGATGGAAGGCTCTTTTCTTTTATCCTGTAACTAAAATCTGAACTTATTTTAAAGGAGACCACGCATATGCATTTAATTATTCCAAAGGATTACGATCCTAAATTATCCGTTAAAGAAACCCAACAGGCCATTCGTTACATTCGTGAAACGTTCCAAGATGAATTTGGGAAGCAACTAAACTTATCTCGGCTTTCAGCACCGATGTTCGTTGAAAAGAAAACTGGTCTGAACGATAACTTAAACGGTGTCGAAAAACCTGTCTCCTTCACTATGCAAGACATGGGTGATGAACAAATCGAAATCGTTCACTCACTTGCTAAGTGGAAACGGGTCGCTTTAAAGCGCTACGGTTTTGATATGCATGAAGGTCTCTACACGAACATGAACGCTATTCGTAAGGATGAAGATTTAGACAACTACCACTCCGCCTACGTCGATCAATGGGATTGGGAAAAAGTGATCAGTAAGGAAGAACGAACCGTTGAAACTTTGAAAGCCACGGTACGTCAAATCTTTAAAGTGATCAAGCACATGGAACACGAAGTTTGGTACAAGTTCCCACAAGCCGTTCACCACTTACCAGACGAAATTCACTTCTTAACCACACAAGAGCTCGAAGACATGTACCCTGACATGACGCCGCGCGAACGCGAAAACGCCATTTGCAAGAAACTCGGCTGTGTCTTCTTAATGCAAATTGGCTGGAAGCTTGATTCCGGCGAACGTCACGATGGCCGCGCCCCCGACTATGATGACTGGAAGTTGAACGGCGATATCCTCTTCTGGTATGAACCATTAGACCAAGCTATCGAAATCTCAAGTATGGGAATCCGGGTCGATGCTGAATCAATGAAGAAACAACTTAAAGACGTGGACGCCGAAGACCGGCTTAGCTTGCCATACCACCAAATGATCTTGAACGCGGACGTCCCTTACACGATCGGTGGCGGGATTGGTCAATCACGGCTCTGCATGTTATTACTTGGCAAAGCCCATGTCGGTGAAGTACAAGCTGCCTTGTGGCCACAAGCCATGATCGACCAATGTGCCGAACATAACATTCATTTACTTTAATCTGATTTAAAATCCAACAAGAAGGAGTGATCAATATCATGGAAACCATTAGTATTATCAACGCCGCTGACCATGTCAATGAACAAGTTAAAATTGGGGTGTGGCTCAGTAATAAGCGTTCTAGCGGCAAAATTGCCTTTCTTCAATTACGCGATGGCACAGCAACTTTTCAAGGGGTAGCTCTCAAAAACGAGCTCGGTGAAACAGCTTTTGCACAACTGACCGACCTCGCGCAAGAAACTAGCCTCTGGGTCACCGGCACGATTCATGCAGATACCCGTTCCCCCTTTGGCTACGAGCTTGCCATCTCACAATTTGAAGTGGTTGGGACTAGTCACGACTACCCGATCACGCCCAAGGACCATGGTATTGATTTCCTGTTGGATCATCGCCATCTTTGGCTACGGTCATCGCGTCCCAACGCAATTATGCGAATTCGCAATGAGGTCATTCGAGCCGTTTATGAGTTCTTCAATGACCGCGGTTTTATTAAGATTGACGCGCCGATTTTGACCGGTTCCGCTCCTGAAGGGACGACTGAATTATTCAAAACTGATTACTTTGGTCAGGACGCCTATTTATCACAATCCGGACAGTTATACGGTGAAGCTGGCGCAATGGCGTTCGGCAAAATCTTCACGTTTGGACCAACTTTTCGGGCCGAAAAATCCAAGACTCGTCGCCACTTAACAGAATTCTGGCAACTTGAGCCTGAAATGGCCTGGATGCATCAAGATGAAAGTCTGGAAGTCCAAGAACAATTGGTGGCCTACCTCGTTCAAGCCGTGATTGACCATTGCCCCCACGAACTGGCCGTTTTGGACCGCGATGTTGCGACGTTGCAAAAGTACACCAAGCTCCCATTTCCGCGAGTTTTGTACGACGATGCTATTACACTACTCCAAGCGAACGGCTTTGACGTCGACTGGGGTGTCGACTTTGGCTCACCGGAAGAGACATTTTTGGCAGAACACTTTGACCAACCGGTCTTTGTCTTAAACTATCCCAAAGCAATCAAGGCCTTTTACATGCAGGCACACCCGACGCGCGATGATGTCGTCATTGCAGCTGACCTGTTAGCACCTGAAGGTTACGGCGAAATCATCGGCGGTTCCGAACGCTCAACGGATTATGACTACTTGAAGGAACGGTTACTAGCCAGCGGTCAAGACTTGCAGGATTACGAGTGGTATCTCGATTTACGCAAATATGGTTCGGTGCCGCACTCCGGTTTCGGTATGGGTCTGGAACGTTTTCTGACTTGGATCACTTTGCAAGATCACGTTCGCGAAACCATTCCGTTTCCACGTATGTTGCACCGTATTTACCCGTAAAGTCGCTCCAACCTAGTGCTAGTAGCATTGGTTAATCAAAATTAATCGTGCATCCTTTAAATTCCCCACGCATTTTCGAATGTGTGGGGAATTTTTATCTTATTTGTTGACAAGCAACAATATTCAAGATAAAATGTTGCTTGTCAACAAAATTAAGGAGCTGTTTAAAATGACAAAATTATTAATGATTAATGCTCATCCACACACGACCGTCCCCAGTGCCTCACTGACCGTTGCAGCGAGTTTTAAAACTGCGTATCAGCAAACCCATCCGAACGATGAGATTACGACACGCGATCTTTATCAGGACGGCGTTCCCGCTTTGAACGACACAACCTTCGAAGCTTGGCGTAAACAAAAATACGGTGAAGAACTAACGTCAGTGGAAGCTGAACTACTTAGCCGTCACGCCGCCTGGCTAGCTGAATTTCTAGCAGCCGACAAGATCGTCTTCGTTAATCCAATGTACAATCACTTTCTTCCAGCCGAACTCAAACAATACTTAGACTTAACCGCAGTCGCCCGTAAAACTTTTAAGTACACGGTCAACGGCCCGGTCGGCTTATTACCCGACAAACACGTCTTACACATTCAGGCTGCGGGTGGCTACTATCACCAACCTGATCAGCACAACCAGGTTGAAGCAGGCGACCCCTACCTCCGTGGCATGATGCAACTGTATGGGATTCAGGATTACCGAACCATCTTCATTGAAGGATTGGACCAATTTCCAGAACAGCGAGAACAGGCCATCACTGCCGCACAGGTAGCAGCAGAAAAACTCGCCGGTGAATTTTAAAACCGGTATAATAATAGTAATAAAAGCTAATGATTAATTGATAATTGCGCGCTAACCACCACGAGAACCAGTCGCCATGACGCACAACTATCTAAGGGGGATCAATCGATGTCAATATCCACGGAACAGACAATTCTAACGCAGCTCAAAACGATTCGAACCAAGCGTGCTTCCACTACTGGTGAACAGAAATGGTTACAGCAGCATATCACCGAAGCCAATCTACGCCGCCTGTTGCCGGATATTTCCATCGTTGGCCTACATTTATTATCTGAACTAGAGGCCGGTCCACAAACGGGCATCGACTTAGCTACTAACCTCGGCGTCACTCGAGGTGGTGTGACCCGGGCAGCCAAACGACTCGTAACGCAGGGCTTAATTGGCTCATTCCAGCAACCCGATGATCACAAAAAGATCTTCTACCGCTTAACGCCGAGTGGTCGTAAGCTGGCCCGCTATCATGATAAGATGCATGCAACCCGCAATCATCAAGCAATCACGCTCCTTCATGAACACTACTCACCAGCAGAACTTGCGGTGATTCAACGCTTCTTGGCTGATTTGACGGATTATGAAGCTTAATAAAACCAAAAACACCGCTACGACTAATGCGTTCGTTAGTCACAGCGGTGTTTTTGAATTTCTAATGATTAGTGATTTTGTAATCGATACTTGCGAATTGCCATAATCAATGACAACGTGTTGAGTACCAATGATAAACTGCTGAGGAGCAAACTCGTTTTTGTAATACGCATGAGCGGCCTCCATTGATTGAATTTGTTAATTCTAGTTTACCGGTATTACGCACTAAAAGATACTAAAAGCACTAGGTGATTCGTGGGTTGTGCGATCAGTGGTTAATCATTTGACACGGTCTGTTCGGCCTGGGATAGCGCGTCCTTGACTGCGGCCTTGATGGCACGGCTCGATACAGAAGCGCCGGAAACTGCATCCACATCATAAGTGTTAGCAGCCACCATTTTTGCCGGCAATTCGGCAACTGCCTGACCACCAACTTCACCAGTCTCATGTTGTTCAACTACTTCAACATGAGTTAATTGTTGGTCAACATACGTGATACGAACCACAACTTGCCCACCAATGCCATCATCTGAGCGCCCTAAGTATTGGTGTTCACCAACTGTGATGTCCGGTGATGCTTCAGCTAGCAAATCATTGGCACCAGTCTGATGCACCGAAGCACTAGTATTCGCATCCGGCTTAGCCACTGCTTTTTCATCGACTAATTGTGTCGTTTCTTCCTTAGGTTTAGCTGCATTTTCACCAGCGATTTTTCCAAAAATCAGGCATTCAGCTAAATTACCGCCACCTTGATACTGATTTGCACAAATACCGCCCAATTCACCTGCACCATACAAGTGCGGAATAGGTTGCTGATTTGCATCTAAAATCTCTGCCCGGTCATTACGACGTGGTCCCCCTTGGGTATTAAGTACGTTGTTTGTTAACTTAAGCGCATAATATGGCCCACCATCAAATGCCCGCATCGTATCAACCTGCCGATTAAACGCGTAGTCAGTACCAGACTCGACAAAATAATTGAAATCATGAACGGTCTTGGTAAGTACCGTACCATCAACTTCCATAACTCGTGCTAAGTCGTTTAGAGTAGTGGCCTTCACAACTAAATCGGTGAGATTATTAATCGGCGTATATTGACTTGCTAACATCTGTTGATACTGAGTCTCATCAAAAACCAGGTATGGATGGACATTTGTCCGCGGTACTCGCCACATTCCATGATCATAAATGTGACCGTGCCGGTTGGCTTCACTCTCATCAAAATACCGACTACCGTCATCAGCCACCGTAATAACGCTACCATGGTTAACTTCCGGCCAGCCTAAAATCAAGCGACCACGTTCACCTTGTGGTACGGCAATCGAAAGACCATGTAAAAATCCGAGTGATTCATAATTTTGCATGTGCCAAAAGTCCGCGCCAACTTCTTGGGCCATCTTAATACCAGCACCCTTATTAAACAGCGTGCCTAATGGTGCCAAGTGCTCAGCACCAAGGTAGTCCTGGATGGCTTGTTGATTATTTTCAAAACCACCACATGCTAGGACTACACCATTGGTAGCTCGAACATTAACTAAACGATGCTGACGTTCGATTTGGACACCGATAATTGTATTCGTAGTGGGATCTTGAATCAGATGTTGTGCCGGAGCACTAAGCCAGACATCAATCTGTTGCTGCCGATCTAACACTTTTTGTCGAAGAATTTTCCACAAAGCTGCATCAAAAATGCCATGATGGACAGTTGTAAAGTCATAGGATTGAACTCCATCAAATTCAGGAAACTCATGAACTGCACTGTCTAATGAAATTGGAGAATCAGCAGCTGTAAAATCATTTTTGACACTCACCGGTTCAACATTGAGATACTTTTGAACATAGTCGCGCATATTCGCCATGCCCGCTACGAAAGTATCAATCATACTATCGTCTAATTGCATGGGTGCCGTTAAGTTTTGATAATATTTTTTACCCTCATCGAAACTATCTACCGTTCCTAAGAGTTGGGCAGAATAACGGGTATTGCCTCCTTCATGACCATTCGGCGCTGCATCCGTGAGCAATACCTTCGCATGTGCATCCGCCGCAAACCGCGCTGCTGTCGCCCCGGCACCACCAAAGCCAATAACTACCGTATCATATTGATAATCCCATTTAACCTGATTCATTTTTTGGAGCATGCTGACCACCCTTTCAAAATCCATTTAACGTATTCTAAAGCACAATTGAAATTGATATTTAAATCACAAACAGAATCATTTTTTAACTACATCTGTATTATATAACCGCTTTCATTTTTATAGAAATAACAATCTGATTATCTGTTATTACAAATGAGTAATGGGTTATACTTGATTTTAATAAGATTAAGCATTAAAGGTGGCGATTTCATGGAAAATAAATTGTTAGTATTTTTAGAAGCTATTCAACAGCACAATAGTATGACGAAAGCTGCACAAAGTTTATTCATCAGTCAGCCGTACATTAGCCGCACAATTAAAAGTGCGGAAACTCATTTTGGGACCCCCTTAATCGACCGCGGCCATCATCCACTTGAATTAACTTATGCTGGAGAAAGATTACTGACTTATTTGCAAAGTGACGCCCGTCTCCA
Source organism: Lactiplantibacillus sp. C232 (assembly GCF_023806725.1). NCBI lineage: Bacteria > Bacillati > Bacillota > Bacilli > Lactobacillales > Lactobacillaceae > Lactiplantibacillus > Lactiplantibacillus sp. C232. The sequence continues at coordinate 36,325 of NZ_JAMSKZ010000013.1, read as the reverse complement.
TCAGCGAATGAACACTGAACTTAAAGAAATCAGTCAAAATAAGTATCAAAGTATGACGATTGGGATTACACCACCAATGGCTAATGCTTGGTTTAGTCAAACACTACCTGCTTTTTATCAACGTTTTCCGAACATTCGCACTAAAATACTAGAAATCACAACATCAAAAGCAGAAACGTTGCTAGCTAGTCATCAGCTAGACTTTTTTATTGGCAAAACAATTCATCAAACTAACGTCAAAACCATCCCTTTGCAGACAATTTCTTTGTCTTTAGTCATTCCAAAAACAGCCGGAATATATCAGTCCAATCAATTTTGGCGACCGTTCACCCCCACCATTCTTACAGGAATGACTGGTGAGCCTGTCATCCGTGCAGTCGGTGAAGCTCGCTTTCAAGAACTGGTTGACCATTACTTTGCCGATAAAGGCATTCAAACGATTCCACTCATTGAAGTCGATAACTCTCGCTTTGCACTAAGCTTGACACTTCAAGGACTTGGTAGCATTGTTCTAGCCACTGCAATGTTGGCAAAACTAGCCACTCAACCAGCCAAGTACCCTATCAATGCGTTCAAATTACCAACAAGCGAGCTCAGCCTTGATTTTAGTATTGCCTACTTACCAAGTCACGTGCTAGCTAAACCGATTGCTTATCTAGTCGAACAAGCTTGTCAAACCTTTAATCCTGCGATTGATTTTTAACATAAAACGCAAACTGTCAGCATCTATTAAGCTAGATGATTGACAGTTTGCGTTTTACTTTCAAAATAAATCACCGGTAGTAAATCATGTTCAACCCCACCAGCTGTTGCATTAGTTGCTCATTTTCTGGTGATAGTTTGATTTGTTGCTGCCGCAGACATTTGGAGATGTCTAAGTTCATTCTGTCGAATACTCCCAGTACTGAACCAGTTCGTTGTTCCAATAGTTCCTGATAATAAGTTGCCAGCAGCTGTCGTAACGGTTGCTCATTCGTGGTATTTAGATTAGCAACTAAATCACTAATTATGCCCACAGCAACACGTGCCCGATCCTGCCCCCCGCTGTACCATTTCACCGTCATATCTGTTCGACTCCTTTTACGCAATAACAACTGCCACCATGGTCGCTGAACAGGTCTTCTGCTCAAACCTAATAACTCATCCGTTGAGACAGCAAATAGTTTGCTCAGTGCTACCAATAACTCTAAATCTGGATAACTTTTTCCTAATTCCCACTTGGAAATAGTTTGCCGTGAGACGTGTAACCGCTCCGCCACCGTCTGCTGGGACCATTCATGCTGTTGTCGTTGCTCTTTTATTTTACTGCCAATCACAATTTTCATCCTACCCGCTCCTCTATTACAATACTAGACTATTGAGTGCACCAATTCATTGCAACACACTTAAGCGCTACCGCAACGGTTGGTTGCAACCGCTCAAGATCAAGTCTCGGTATGAAAATGCTGATACAACGACTTTCCTGAAACTAACAATTCCACAACTTGTTGAGGATCATCAACCGTCACACCTTGTCGTTGCAAATAACTGACAAATTGCGGTAAATAGTCGCTGGCCTTCAACGCACATTCCAGCTGATAAGTTTGGGCATTAGTCTTTAAAATCAATTGAAAATAATCCGGATTGAAATCAAATGGTGAAAATCGTTTGCGACACCGATAACTGATGGTAACTCGCTGCAGATCTGTATAGTGGATTAGTTGGCACCGTGGACAATTGAACACAATTTGGCGAAACTTCGTCAATGTCGATGCAGCATACGTATGCAATTCAATGGTAGCAGGCTGAATCACCCAGTAACTATTGATTCCCACTGGAACGACCACAATCAATCCAACAATATAAAGTGATAAAAAGAGCCACCACGGCTGATAACCAAAACCAGTAAATAATAGACAAACAAATAGCCAAAATAATCCGAGACCCAGAAGTCGCCCAAAGCTTAGTCGCCGACCAACAATATATGGCTTTGGAAAGAAAGCACTACCACGCACTAATTCATCCAAGGATAGATTATACAGATCCGACAGTGCCAGTAAATTATCGATTGACGGAATCGCCTTTCCGCGTTCCCACTTAGACACCGCCTGAGTCGTAACAAATAACTTGGACGCTAATTGTGCCTGTGTCAATCCATACTGACAGCGACGCGTTTTCAATAATGCTGCGAGTAACATTGGCTCGCCCCCCTTTATGATTTCAGCTTAATCCTCAACCACGATCAAACCAATCAACTCATGGTTGTTTAGTCACAATCATGTATGGTAGTCATAATTTGTTGAACTTCCGTGGTTAAATCTTGTTGCTCGCCAATTAAGACTTCGTTAGCAACGCCCAACGTATCATGTGGAAGCCACCACCGACGCATGTCTTCCACACCAAAATCACGATGACGCTTTTGATGACGCGCCAAGGTCGTGGCAAAGCTCACTTCAAAATAATAAGTAAGGACGCGTGGAAACGATTGACTAAGCCGCGCCAACATTTTTCCATACCGATCACGTGCTAAGATGCCTTCCACAATGACTACAGGCACACGTCCCAGCCCATAACACGCAATTTGTTCAATCAGACCAATTGAAATATTTCCCGGGTAATCATGACTCATCAGCATGTCGCGACGAACGACATCTTGGGACACTAGCAACGTATGATGGCCCACGCGTCGTTGCAACGCCTGCGCTAGCGTCGTCTTGCCACTCCCAGAATTTCCCCGAATAATCACCAAAGTTGTTTCCATCCACATGTCCTCCACTCATTCCTGTATCTTAATCATACCGCACAGCTAACAAAAAAACGTTAGCCAAATTAGCTAACGTTCGCTGATACTATTTGGCTTTACTGGCGTTACGTCGGGCATCATGTAAAATCTTCAATGCGCGTTTCCGCGATTTTAAGTTGGTCCCCCGTAGACGCCTGCGCGCACTTGCTAAATCTTGTTTTTCCATCATGGGTGCCTCCTGATAAATAGTAATTATTACCATTTAAATTATAATCAATCTTATGCTTACGTCAACTATTATGCAGCCAGCTGACATTGACAGATACAATTAGCTCCCAATAATTAAATTATCATTTATTAGACTAACGGCAATGACAATGTTACCCTTAAATTGTCAACGACATTATATAAGTATTTTGAAGGAGTGGGGATCTTTGAAACCAAACAATGTTAATAATCAGAATAAACGTCACCAATCGCGATGGGTAATCACGAGCGCAACCGCCATGATACTGACAACGTTAACGATTGCCAGTCAGGCGGCGGCTGCCGACGATACAGTCACGACCACAACCAACGAACCGACCAACAGTCAGTTGAATACGAATACTCAAGTTAACGCTACTCAGGTCAATTTGAAAGCGGATACTTCTACATCAGTATCCACGATAAAATCCGGCCAGTCAGCAGTCGCAGCCACGTCACCCACCACATCAACCGGAAGTCCCTCTGAGCACTCGTCGTCAGTGAACACCAACCCACAACAACAATCAGCAAATCCAGCATCACAATCTCAAGCAACTACCACGTCAGAATCAACACCGACCACAGATATTAAGCACCCAACTCAAACCGCACCAGCTCAAACAACCTCCGCATCAACTACTGAACCAACTACCGAATCAAACACTGAATCAGCGACTGATAGTCAAGCTAAAGCAACGACAACCGATAATCAAGCTTCCAAGCAACCAAGCCAGCAAGCCGTACCCGCGTCGTCCAACTCCACTACCACCGAGGTGAATACTCAGTCAGCGACTAGCTCAGCGTCAACCGATGATAAAATTGTTACCAATGTAAACCAGGAAAAGCTGGTTTTGAAAACTAACCAACCAGTCGTCCGTGCCATTAGCCGCACCGCGTCAGAAAATATTAACGATTGGATGCCGAACACGTTATTGCAACAAGAGGTACTCAGTCAACTGCGCAAACAGAACCCAGATCGTACCTGGAACTCAGCTGCAGACATCACTAAGGCAGATATGCTACTACTGACCACCTACTATGGCAAGGACACTTATATCGACGGCAAGACTTCCTACTCATTAGAAGGACTGCAATATGCTACTAACCTTACGACAGTCTGGCTCAATAACAACTTGAACGCACCGTCTGGCAGCTACTATAGTGATGTCACTGATATTTCACCATTAGCCAACTTACAAAAACTCCAAGTGGTCAATATTCAGCAAAACCGGATCACGGACATTTCACCGCTCGCAAACTTAAAGAATTTAACGGAGGTCGATGCCGCCTATAACCACATTTCAGATTTTTCGCCACTTAAAGGATTTAAAAATCTGAAAGGCACATTCAGTAACCAATTTATCACCTTACCACCCGCCTATATTAGTGCAGATAATAATATTGCGACGCTGGCGATTGATTGCTATTTACCAGATGGCTCTAAGGTTCAACTGAAGCCCAATAATGGCGTCGGTGAAACTGTTTTCTACAAAAACGGTCAGCTTTACGTTCGCTGGTACTTCAACGGTGCGGGCGGTGGTTATTACGACAGCAACGGTCATATCTACTACACGAATATGAAGCCCCAGCAACCCGGACTAACAGGTCCGACCTTTAACGGTACCACGGTTATTCCCATGGACGATTATTATTTCATGACCGCCGCTTCTGACGGTAACAACTTTGTCGTCGTCCGCCCGTATGTCTTAGCTGCCACTGCTGCGCCCATCACGGTCAAATACGTCGACGCGCTTACCGGTGAATCCCTAGTCACTGCTGACCTCACCTTAAACGGCATCGTCGGTCAGCCTTACACGACTCAGCGCATTGATGACGAGCTACCAAATTATGACTTTACGAACATTGTCGGCAATGCCAGTGGTGTCTTCACGGCGGATGCCCAGACCGTCACTTATTACTATACTCGTAAGGACGCCGGCGACATTACGATTCATATGGTCGATACTAACGGCAACTTAGTCTACGAACCGCAAATTCTACCTGGAAAACACAATCTCGGTAACGCCTACAATTTAGATGCGCCAACCTTTGACCATTTTAAATTACAGCAAACTATCGGCAATGCGGCTGGCATTTTCACGACTGATCCGCAAAGCATCACGTTTGTCTATGTCCGCTTAGACGCCGGTAACATTACGGTGAAATATCAAGATAAGCAGGGACACCAATTAAAGCCCGATAAGACAATTTCCGGCTCCCAATCACTCGGCCAAGCTTATACGACTGAACCACTAGACATTGAAAATTACACCCTGATGACAACGCCGGCAAACGCCACGGGCACTTTCACAGACCAGGAACAGACGGTCATTTACGTCTATGTGCGCCGCGATGCTGGTCAGATTGTTGTTAAGTATCAAGATAGTGCTGGTAACCCACTAGCACCCGACAAGCTTTTAGACGGCAAAGAGCAGCTAGGAGCAGCCTATCAAACGGCAGCCATTTCAATTCCTAACTTTTACCTAGTCGTCACACCCGCGAACGCCACCGGGACCTTTTCAACCGACGCGCAAACCGTTATTTACCAGTATGCGCGCTCAAATGCTGGCCATATCACGGTGAAGTATCAAGACGCTAACGGCACGACTTTAGCTCCCGACGACATCCTAACCGGTAACGGTCAGCTAGGTCGACCCTACCAGACGAACGCCAAGACGATTGAAAACTACCGCTTAATTCAAACACCAGCGAACGCTACTGGGCAATTCAGCGACCAAGCGCAAACTGTCATCTACGTCTACACTCGCGAGGATGCGGGCGATATCACAGTTCAGTATTTAGCCGAAAACGGCCAGCAGTTAGCCGCCGATAACGTATTAAGCGGTCAAGGTCAATTAGGACAGCCCTATGAAACGTCACCGCTGAACATTAACGGCTATACGGTAAAATCGACACAGGGTAACACGACTGGTACCTATACTTTGCAGCCACAACGCGTCGTTTACATTTACGAGCGGACAGCTGGACAGCCGGTCACTGCCAAGTATCAGGATCAAGATGGCAAGTCTATCCATCCTGACGTTGTTCACAGCGGGTATTTGGGTGACAACTACTCGACCGAACAACTTGTTATCGACGGCTACACCTTTAAAGCCGTTCAGGGTGACGTCAGTGGGACGTTCGGGACTTCTGCTAAGACTGTGACCTACGTCTATGAACGGACGGCTGGGCTACCCGTCACCGCCAAGTATCTGGATGAGCATGGTAAGTCTATCCATCCTGACGTTGTTCACAGCGGGTATTTAGGTGACAGCTACTCGACTGAACAGCTGGTTATCGATGGTTACACCTTCAAGGCTGTGCAGGGTGACGTCAGTGGGACGTTCGGAACTACCGCGAAGACTGTGACCTATGTTTACACTGTAAACACCCCCACAATTCCAGATACCCAAGGAACCGTTACGGTGCATTACATGACCAAAGACGGCATTAAACTAAACGAACCAACCGTGCTGAGCGGCAAGACGGGAACCACTTATCAAACCGTGCCCCTGACGTTCACTGATCATGAACTCGTTGGTCAGCCGGAAAATGCCATGGGTCTCTTCACTGCTGATAACGTGGACGTCACGTACGTCTACCAAGCAACTGACACGACTGGTACCGACGATATTATTGATCCCGAACAACCGGAACAACCGACTAAGCCTGTTGAGCCAACCACACCCGAGACGCCTAACGAACCAGGAACGACCGTAACGCAGCCAGACCGTATTAAACCGACTCAACCAGCGGTAGCTGTAAAACCAGCAGCGACCGTGAAACCAACGCTTAAACCCGTGGCCGCCCAGGCAAGTTTGGTCAAAACAACGAGTCCCGTCACTGAACACTCAGCCCAGTTACCACAAACCGACGAACAGACTGGCAAATTAGCGGTCATCCTAGGACTGTTATTATCCGTCGTCACGTTCGGGTTCTATGGTAAACATCGGCAATCATAACGTCATTAGGTCTAACGAAAACGACACTTCATTTTTCGAAGTGTCGTTTTTTCTGATCAAAGGTGCCTATAATGAAATTAATCATTATAATTCCAATGAAGGAAGTCCTAATCGATGAAAGTCTATCTCATTCGTCACTCCGAACCAACTTATCAACAGGTCACTACAGCTGGATTAACTGGTTTCGGCCGTGAACTCGGCGGCTTAACCGACCGTGGTATTATGCTGGCACAACAATGCGCCCAGCAGCCGTTATTTGCACAAGTCCAATTAATTCTGTCGTCCCCCTACACACGCGCCTTACAAACGGCACTGGAAATTGTGCGTTTTAATGATATCCCACTAAAGGTCGAACTTGGATTACACGAGTGGCTACCCGATAACACGGGTATTCGGACTGATACCGATGAACAAGCGGCCACGGCCTACAAGCTCTATCGCCAACACGCCGGCAAACGCACCATCGCTAGTCCCCTCCCTTACGAAACGGCAGCTGAAATGAAGACCCGAGTTTTGGCAACTTTGAATAAGTATGCTACCTCCTACGATTGCATCGCCTGCGTCACGCACGGCGAGGTCATGCGACAGTTTGGCGATCAGAAAGACGTGGATTATTGTGGTGTGCGTGTTATTGCGGTTGATTAGGTAGTTAGGGAAACATGATTTCATTTGGTATGGTGAACCAGATTATGAGATAGTCAACTTGGCATTTCTGCTTGGCTTGCGAATTGGTGCTTTTCAAAGGTACTTCTACGGTTGTTATTCAAATAATGCAGAAGCACCCACAAATCAGCATAATTATTTTTGATCTTGATAATTATACTAGTATTAAACCAAATGTGGCATAATTATTGATTTATACTCTCTAGGTGCCTGAATCCAACTTTCAAACTGTGCTTAAGATGATTATTTTGCTCACGATTAATTCGTTATTGGTAATTAAAACTATTAGTTAAATAGTAATAAATTGACGAGAGAATTCTTTACTATTTTAATGACTAATTTTGGGACTTGCTCATTGGCAGCGATAAGGCTATCAAGCCTTAGAAAAAAATGACCTATTTTTCGTTGTTCATTAAATTCGATTGGAACTTCAAAGTGTATCCCAGATACCTTTTTCCAGTCAGACCTAGGCATCTTGGTTCCCGTAGAGATATTAGCAACTTGCTGATACTTTGGACTTTGTATTAGGGCGTACAAGAACGGAGCGAATATACCCTTCTTAGTTTGAAAAACCCAAAAGTCACCAACTGCAATCCCAGGAAAGTTCGGGAATAACCAATTATTGAGATATGGGCGTAATTTACCATAAAGAACATTTTGAGCAACAAATTGAATACCTGACCTGCTATCGGTACGCTTTTGAATAAGACTCTCCGATTTAAGTCTCCCCTCTCCTGATATAATATCGGCATATTCAACATGTGCTAAATTCTCACTATTAGATGATTTCGAAAGACGATCTGCAATTTCTAGTAACTTACGCTGCTCCCAAGTACCAGTTCCTAATATATGATAAATAAACCTGAAAACTTGGGAGCAGCGTAAGCTCGGAAACTATGTGATTATTAAGTCTGGAGATGCACCCAGTGAGTTTGTCGACGGAGACGAACCATATTTAAAGGTAGATGACTTGAATAATTCAACTGTTTTTCAAAACAGTACCAAACATACTGTTAAGGGGAATGCTGAAAAGATGATTCAGAGTGGGTCAATTGTATTTTCAAAAAGAGGGGCCGCAATTTTAACTAATAAAGTTAGAATATTAGAGAAAAAAATGTTTATGGATACTAATATGATGGCTTTAACTCCAGTAGAAACAGACTTATATTTCCTCTATTTCTTGATTTCAGAAGAAAATCTATCTAAAATTTCCGATACCTCCACAATCCCCCAAATAAACAATAAGCATATTATTCCATATACGATTTACTTACCATGCCTAATGGAACAACAACGTTTAGGAAAAGTCTTAATATTACTTAGTAACCTTATCGCTGCCAATGAGTATAATTTAAAAAACGTCCTCAGCATTCGAGGACGTTTTAATCTGCCTTTATTAATGTAAATCCTATCGTCTATATTAGACTTGCTAAATGTTTCATGACCTTATCGTTATCCTGATTTTCTAATTCTTGAATAATGTGTAAATAAGTTTGCTGTGTAGTCGTCATATTAGAATGACCTAACCGTCGAGCTACTGAGGCGATACTAACACCCGCATACAATAATAATGAAGCATGTGTATGTCGCAAACCATGGACTGAAATCACAGGAATAGATGCGTGCTTGCATAGACGCTCCAAATAATGATTAACCGTATCATTATAAACTTTTGCTTGAACAAAGATTGGATGATCTTCGGGCAGCTTTTTAGTCAACTGGGAAAATTGAATCACAGTCTGCCAATCCAGCGGTACTTTACGGACTGATGAATTATTTTTGGTAGGTGCGAAGTCACTTTTGGCAGATTTATAATCCCAAGTTTTACTAATTGAAAGTGTTTGGTGAGCAAAATCGAAATCAGCAGGAGTAACACCTAAGGCTTCTGCAAAACGAATTCCAGTCTTAGCAATCAGCAAGATGAAGTAGTCCCAATTGACTTCGTTGTTCAGGTTTAATTCATTTAACAATGCCTGCAACTCATACTGATGTAGATACTTTGTTTTATGCTGACGATGCTTAATTCCTTTGATAATTGCTTTTCGTGTTGGGTCGCGATCGATAAAACCTTCTTCCAATGCATCAATAAGCGAGCCCTTTAAATGACGATGAAAATCCATTGTCGTTTGCCGTTCATGGGTTTCCGCATAATCATTGAGCAATTGCTGATATGTCAGCCTTGATAAGTCACTCATCTTTAAATCCGGCGCTAACATTACCAATTGACGATGTGACATTTCATATTTGCGATAAGTCACTGGACGAACCGCATCTAATTTGTAGAGTTGCATCCACTGAAAAAAATATTGATGGAACTTAACATGCTGTGCCATAATAAACCTCCAAAAAATGAGTTAACAACCATTCGTGCGGCTGCTAACTCATTTATACATGAATAATTATTCATTTGGCTAAAATTGACACTTACAAATAAATTAATACTATCGCTGTTCAGCAGGGATAGTCCGTAAAAATCCATGAATTTAAACAAACATATTTTGCATTAAATATTTCTTCAACTCTTTAAGTTGGTTTAGTTTATCTTCATTGGCAGCGATAAGGTTGTCAATCAACGAAAATAGATTGCAAATCCTTTTCTGTGTCTCTATAGAGTCTGGAATACAAACTTTTCCTTCAAGTACGGCTTCGTCTCTTACTTTCATATCATTTTTAGCACCCTTATTAACTAAAGGACGTAGGTAGTTATTAACTCGCGTATCCAGATTGAAATAATAACCTAGGATGGGTGAGTATACTGTCTTCAAAGGAGCATATACAGCATATAGGGTAGAGACCACACCAGCCTTGCCTAAATTAGTTTTAATTATTCCATAAGGATTAGATTTTAAGGGACTCTTAGTATAAACAACGTCATTATGATCCAAGATTCCATAATTTAAAATAGACTTTCCTGCAAATGACCTTCCTTGAAAAGCAATCTGATTTACAACACCAAATTCTCCAGATACTGATAACACACTATTTTTATCAAAAATGCCATCTATATTTTTTAACTTTGAAACACGTAAAAACCATTTTAACTTACGCTGCTCCCATGGGTCAGTGAATCCCTTGAAGCGCCATTCCTGAGAAAAAATCTTTTGCATCATCAACTTTTTGAGAGTTTTTAACTGTTCTAGTTTATCCTCATTGGCAGCGATAATGCTGTCCATTTTTTCTAAAATGTTTCCTATTAAATTTTGTTCATTTAATTTAGGATATCCAATCCTTGCATCTTTAATATCAGCTGAGTTAATAGATTCAAACGTTGACCCTGTACTAAAGCGAGTCCACTTACCTATATCATTCATATATTTAAGTGTTTGATAAATAAATTCATTACCCTTTATTGATGCAACCCCTCGACCAAGAACTACGTCATAATCAGTTTTACCTATATCACCAACGGGAGCTCGGACTGAAAGAATCAAATCTCCAGCTTCCGCTTTTTTTGTTATTTGAGTAGTCCATACACGGGGTAATACGTATCCATTTTTCATATCGGCATTTCCCTGAACTAAGATATGATCCTCGGGATTATTTGTATAGTTTGCAGAACTTGGAGATTGTCCCATAGTGATAGCAGTTATATCACCTAACTTACGCTGCTCCCAAGGGTCACTAAACCCCTTAAACCGCACTTTTGGCACTAAATTTTCGTTTTTCATTGTAACATCCTCTTAATGGCCTCAAGCTGCTGTTGAGCGACAGGGTCAGTCGCCACTAAATCGGCCATCATTCCGGATAATTCAGATTGTAGGTCATTGATCTTGGCATCCGCTTCGCCCATTTCCTTGACCAACTTATCCACATCAACAGGTGGTTCCTCTTCGAATGTATCGACGTATCGCGGAATGTTTAAGTTATACTCGTTTTCGACAATCTCAGCTACTTCTGCACGATGAGCATACTTATCCACATCTTCACGTTTTTCAAGGGTTTCCAAAATCTTATCGACATTTTCGTCCGTTAAGTTGTTTTGGTTCTTACCCTTTTCAAAATCATTAGACGCGTCAATAAAGAAGATATCCTGACGTTCGCGCCCCTTCTTGAAGACCAATACAACGGTCGGAATACTAGTTCCGTAGAATAAGTTCGCTGGTAATCCGATGACGGCATCTAAGACGTTGTCATGTTCAATCATGTACTGTCGGATTTTTCCTTCCGCAGCACCGCGGAATAAGACACCATGTGGTAATACAACTGCCATCGTGCCTTCATTATTTAAGTGATAGAGCATGTGTTCAACAAACGCAAAATCCGCCTTCGACTTCGGTGCCGTCTTCCCATATTTCCGAAAACGTTCATCATCTAATTTATCATCTGGATTCCATTTAGCCGAATAAGGTGGGTTGGCAACGACAGCGTCAAAAGTTAGATCATCAAAGTGATCTTCCTCTAAAGTATCGCCTTGACGTAAATCAAACCGATTATAACTAACCTCATGCATCAACAAGTTCATCCGCGCCAAGTTGTAAGTCGTACCGTTGATTTCTTGACCATAGTAGTTTCCAATCGTTGCGTAATTACCCAATTGTAATAACAGCGACCCGGAGCCCATCGTAGGATCATAAACCGTCTTCAAACGATCTTTACCGGCCGTAACAATTCTTGCCAATAACTTAGAAACTTGTTGTGGCGTATAAAATTCGCCCGCCTTTTTCCCAGCTGAAGCGGCAAATTGACCAATCAAATATTCGTAGGCATCACCCAAAATATCAATTTTAATATCTTGTTCACCAAAATCAATATTCGACAAGGATAGAATCACTTTGGCAATCAGTTCACTACGCTTGGCAACTGTGTTTCCTAACCGTGATGACTGCAAATCCAAGTCTTCGAATAGCCCTTTAAAGTCATTTTCTGACTCTTTGCCTAAGGTCGAATTCTGGACTTCGTTGATGGCATTTTGTAACATTTCAACGTCAAAATCGCCAGCGTTAATCTTCTTGACCATAGTTGTAAACAGATATCGTGGTTCAATGAAGAAACCTAAGACGTCAATCACTTCATCCTTCAAATCTTGCATCAGGTCAGCATCTTGTTCCGCATCTGCAAAGTCAACATCATCGTCTTGAAGTAACTCATTTGCGTAATTTTCAACTTTTTCAGACAAAAAGCGATAAAAGATTAATCCTAAGATATAGTTTCGATACTCACTGGCATCCATGTTACCGCGCAGATCATTTGCCACAGCCCATAATCTTTTTTGTAGTTCAGCCTGTTGTTCGGCCTGTTCAATATGACTCATTAAATTCATTCTCCTAGCTTAGTGAATACTTTCGGTCGATAGTCGATACAAAATCCTTAATCTCGCGTTTGGCCTGCCGTTTCTCTCGAAAGCCGAGCCCATTAGCACTTAACTTGTCAATAATCTCTTTGTCCTTGGTCTTACCGTAGAAGTTGTAGTCAGAAATCTGCTCGTTAACGAAGTCTTCCGAAAGGTGGTGTTCTTGTGAAAAGCCCTTAATGGCAGCTCGCTGGCTCTCGGCCATAAAGTTACTCAACGACATGCCGATATCATCGTCTGTATCGAGCGTTGGCAAAACTTCATTCAAAAATTGTTCCAACAATTCAACCTTCGACTTTAATTGGTCATTGGTCGCATTATCCAACAAATGTTCAATTTTCTGAATATCTTGCTTACGTTCGGTCGACGACATTAAGTCAATGCCTGAGATTAAGTTCACAATATAGTCAACATTGATGGTATCAGTCTCCAATAGACTGATATCAAAGTCAACGTCATCTAATATTGAGACGCGCTCCTGCGTTTTGCGTTGATAAATCGTTTGATACGCCGTAAAATATTTGCCCCGAAAGGCTTCCATCAGCTGATCCGAAAATTCAGGTTCATATTGCGCCCATTCAAAATCATCATACACGCGAATACGATTATATACCCGGAGGACCGCCCGAAACGCCATCACAAACTCATATAGTGCGTCATCGCCTCGGTTATAGAGGTCGTCCACTGACTGGACATCTGGAGTCACCGTCAGTAATTGGCCAATCTTGTCAGTAAATTCAGCTTTTAATTCATCATAATCTGGTGCTAAGAAGCCGGAACTGTCCCCGTCTGAAAACAACGCTACAGCCTCATCCGTCTTATTTTTGATATTGCGATAAGCAATAATATTTCCGAATGGTTTTTGTTTGCCCTCAACACGATTGGTTCGAGAAAATGCTTGGATTAAACCGTGCCATTGCAAATTTTTATCCACGTATAGTGTGGACAACCGTTTGGAGTCAAACCCAGTTAGGAACATGTTCACAACAATCAAAATATCAATATTATCCGTCGGCGTTTGGTCATTATGATCGCGCATCCGCTTAGAAACATCCGCAAAATAATCTTTGAATTTATCCGTTGAAAAATCCGTACCGTACATTTGATTATAGTCCTTCACGACTTGATCTAATCCCATCCGTGAAGTGACATCATCCTGTTTTTGGTGTTCCTCGTTGTCGTCCTCATTGGCAGCCCACGTAAAGATTGTCGTGACCTTCAAATTATGATCAGGGTCCAACCTTCTAAACAACTGATAGTACTTTAGAGCCATGCGTGTATTCGCTACCGTAAAGATCGCATTGTAATGCTTATTCTTTGTAATGTGGCTATGGTTCAACAAGATATGCTCGACAATCTTGGTCAATCGCTCCTCGGACTCATAGACCTCTTGCGTATCAATTCCTGGTACTTGTTCGTCTGTAATGTCATGGTCAGTCTCTTCAAAGGTCGACAGATACTGAATCGAAAAGCCAAGCACGTTACCATCACGAACTGCATCACGAATCAAGTATTGATGCAACTGATTCTCGTACAGATCTTTTGTGGTCCGCCCATCGGGTCCCATGTTCTGTTGAAAAATCGGGGTTCCTGTGAACCCGAAGTGTTGGGCATTCTTAAACCAATGGTTCACGTTTTTTCGCATTTCACCCATCTGGCTACGATGGCTTTCATCTTCAATGAAGATTACTTTGCGGTCATGGTACGGTGTCAGAATATCTTTATACCGATCATTAGAGACCGCATTATTCATCTTCTGAATGGTCGTCACGATTAAGCCATTATCATTAGAGGACAGCTGCTTGACTAATGCAGCAGTATTGTCAGTCCGATCCAAGGGACTCTGGCCCCCAGTTGTTTCAGGCAGATAGGCACTAAAATTCTTTACCGTCTGAATATCCAAGTCAGCACGGTCAATCATGAAGATAACCTTTTCAGCATCCGTTTCTTGTAATAACAACTGACTGGCCTTAAAGGAGGTAATCGTCTTACCAGAACCCGTCGTGTGCCACACATACCCATTTTCATGGGGGTGGTCGATAGCTTGCTTAATAATTGCCTCAGTGGCATATATTTGATAAGGGCGCATTAATAACATTTTATGGTCACTACTATCGAACACCGTATATTTTGCGATTAAACTATGTAACCGTGGTTTACTCAAGAAAGTGGTCGTAAAAGCGTCCAAGTCATTCAACCAGTTATTATGTTCATCCGTCCAGTAGAACATGAAGTTTGAATTTAACTCACCATCGCCATTCGCAAAATACCGCGTTTCATTGCCATTGGAAATGACAAATACCTGAACCAGTCGCATGAGTTTTGCTTGTGCGTACGATTCAGTTCGGTAGCGAATAATTTGATTAAAAGCCTGGGTAAATTCAACCCCTTGCCGCTTCAACTCAATTTGGGCAATTGGCATCCCGTTGATCAAGATCAGCACATCATAGCGGTTCTCATGACGACCTTCAACCGTCATTTGATGGCTAACTTCAAAAATATTCTGATCAAATTGTTTTCCATTAAAAATTTCTAGGTATAAGCTGCTATCATCATCACGTTTAATATTAATTTTCCCAGTTGGCTGAACAACCGAACCACGTAAAATTTGGGCAACTTGATAATGCGTCTTAGCGCCAATCAAATCATTTAATACGGCCTGAAATTCACGGTCACTCAGTGGTGTTCCCTTTAAACGTTCTTGATTACGTTCACTCAAGACCGCGCGAAAATGCGCGTTTAGCGTTTCAACATCGGGAATTTCAACGTAATGATAGCCAATGCTTTGCAACTTTCGAATGAGGTGATTCTCTAATTCCGCCTCAGATTGATGTCCACTTGCCATCATAAGTCCTCCCATCTATACGACATTAATTAGCCGTAATACTAATCACGTCTACTCTCTGTAATTACCAATATCATATCATATTTAACTAACGCTGTAGGTCAGTGTTAAGGAATTCCATCAATTATTAAGTCATTGTCAATTACTCTTGCTCTTATTGCAAACTAAAAAAGTAGTCCGCGCCGAAACTTCCAGCATCGAACTACCTTCATAACAAATACTAACTTATTTTACAACTTCCGCGACTGCCGCATTCACCGCATCACGTTCATCTTCAACTAAGGCAACGCGACTGGCGATTACCTTAGTATCCATCTTAATTTCACGCGTTAAACCTGGCGTATTGATTTTTGGTTCAAAGAACGCCTTGAATTCTGCTAAACGTTCAGCCGTATGGAAGACCCGTGAAATGACGGTGATGTAAGTGGTAAATTCCATGTCACCACCAACCGTGGCTTCCAACCATGACCATTCGTCGCGAATCCAATCCCAAGCTGCTTGTTCACCAGCTGGATTAGCCAAGACGCCGCGGAACCAGGCCCGCAAGTCTTGTGGCTTAATCGTATCCGCATCTTCAAACTTCACAACTAACTGTTTGATTAATTCGGGGTCCGTAGTTGCGGTCAATGCGTCACAAATATCAGCCTTGTAACTAGCATCGGCTGTTTGCCGTGACGCCGTCAATAAACTATCGAATAAGTCCTTGCTACCAAAGTTCTTGACTTCATTCCGTAAAATGAAGACCCGCACATCGGCTGGTAAGGTCGCTAACTTATCACGATTACCTTCGAATAACTCATGGGCAGCTAATACGGCCGCGCTGCTCTTGGCGTACAAAGCCGCGCTCAAGACGTATGGCCGCGTCAACTGATCATCGTTAGATTCACCCGCTTGTGGCAACCACCCTAACCGTTTAACCTGAGCGGCACTCAATTGGTCAAATAACGTTTGTAAATGCTTTTCTTCATCAGAATCTGGCATAACAAACTTACGTAAGTTACCCGCAACTTGGTACAACGCTGCGTTAACGACCGTTGAATGGCTGGCTGCAAACCGGCTTAATAATGGCACAACGGCTGCGTATGAGATTTGACGACCTTCCGCTAATAAGCGTAAGTCTTGTAACAACTGTAACTGGTCAATAGCAGTTAAGTCATCAACATGCGCTAGAATATCATCCAATAACGTTTGGTCATACTTGACGATGAAGTGGGAGTTATTCCCAACGTTCAAGCGGAATGGTTGCCCACTCGCATCACGTAATTTGGCATAATCGCCGACCGTCACAGCTTGGTTCTTCATAATCGCTGGTGCCGCCTCATAGTTGCTATTCAACGGAATCTGCCATTGACGACCGACTTCTTCACCTTCACCGATGAAGAACTGTTGTTGTGACAAGGTCAACTGACCGTCAACAACCGCTGCCGTGACCACTGGATAGCCAGGTTGTTCCAGCCATGAATGCATGATGTCCCCAACTTGCATCCCAGAAGCATCCGCTAAGGCGTTCCACAAGTCATCACCCTTAGCATTACCATATTTATGATTGATAAAGTACTGCTTCAAACCTGCTCGTAAGGCATCATCACCAACTAAGGCCCGCGCCATTACTAACATCCGCGCACCCTTAGCGTAGACAATCGCACCGTCAAAAATCGAGTCGATTTCGGCCGGATCTTCCACCTGAACGTGGACTGACTGAACCCCATCCGTGGCATCCCGTTGAAGCGCCATTGATGCTTCGGACGTTTGGAAAGTTTCCCAAATATGCCAGTCTGGTTCTAAGGCGTCCGTCGCCACATATTCCATCATGTTGGCGAAACTTTCATTTAACCAGAGGTCATCCCACCACTTCATCGTAACCAAATCACCGAACCATTGATGGGCAAGTTCATGGGCAATCACCGTGGCGACCCGTTGTTTCGTTTCGAGGGCCGTGTTGTCAGGATCTAATAGTAAGTAGGCTTCCCGATAAGTAACTAAGCCCCAGTTTTCCATCGCACCAGCTGAGAAGTCTGGTAAGGCCAATTGCCATGAGTGTGGCAATGGATATGGCGTCTGATAAAAATCTTCATAAAATTCGATTGAGCGCTTGGCAATGTCCAAAGCAAAGTCGATCTCGTTAGCCTTGTGGGCCTTAGTACCGAAAACACCGATGGTCACGCCACTCTTGGTCTTCGTCTGCTTGCCTTGTAATTCACCAAAGGCAAACGCAATCAAGTAAGTCGACATCCGCACCGTGGTTTCAAAGTAATGCACTCCATCGGCTTCATGATCTTCGGGCATGTTGCTTAAGATCGTTTCACCATCATGTTCATCGTACTTGATGGCAAGATCAAAAGTCGCTTTAGCTTCTGGTTCATCGACACACGGAAAGGCTTGCCGGGCCGCGGTCGTTTCAAACTGCGTCCCGATTAGTTCTTTCTTCACACCGTTGACTTCGTAATATGATGGGTAGATACCCATCATCGTATCCGTCAATTTGGCACTGTACGTAATCGTCAAAGTTGTTTGACCGGCCTTGGCAAGTTCAATTCGAATTCCTTGAATCGCATTATCCACAGTAAAGGGCACGTCCGCACCATCGGCTTGGACACCAGCAATGGTCAAACCATTCTGATGAATCAGCACTTCCTGCGCCTTAGCATCCCCGGTAATCGTTGATTTCCCCGAAATCAGCTTATCCGCCCGGTTAATATTGATATAAAGATCGTAATGTTCTGGTTGAAATGTTTCGTAAAAATGAGTTGTGGTTGCCATATTATTCTCCTCGTTTTTTAAGAATATATTCATTATACGACAATTGCGGGTGGAATGCGTCCTCTGCCGCCCATGAATTTGTCACGCGACTAGCAACTAATTCTCGACAACCCCCATCACTAATGATGACACGGTTCCTTGCACCGTACGATATCGATAATCATTAGTGCGAACGACGATATTACGCCGCTTGTCTAAAGTCATCGATAATTTCTTCAAACTCCGCATCCGCCAACACCGGCTGCCACTTCAGCGACTGACCCACCGGCTCCAACATGATGTAGCGACAGCTATAGCGGCGTTCGAATTGGACCGTGGTCGGCAATAATTCAACATGGCGCGTGTCGTCTTGAATCCAGGCTGTGGGCAACCAACTGGTCACGCGACTAGCATCGACACTTAACTCTTGCAACTGTTCGGCAAACCTTGTCCGCATCAGTAACGGCGCGTCCATTGGCGAACCGGCCACGTCAATGGCAACTTGAAAATGGCCGACGTATAGCGCTCCCAAATCATAAATCAAACGTTCATGCTTATGTAGCGCAATTGCACCGGTGACTGGTTGCCACGTAGCTGTCGCTAAGGTAGCCTGATTGATCTTGGTGACCACCAAATAACGGCGTGGCTGAATGGTACGGGTAGTTAGTGGTACTGATATACTTGCCTTTGTCAGTAATTTAGGATTGGCAGTAAAACATTGGTCAGTAAGCTTATGAAACTTGTGATCATCTTCATTACTAAAAGTAACTGTCATTTTTTAACCCCATCTCTATCCGTCTAAGTTGCTACCGAATACCATCTTCCAAAATCTAATCATGAACCAGTACGCGACCTTTCACTCGTCAGCTTAACGTTCGTATTAAGCCGCTTCTGGCTCCCAGCGTTCAAAAGCGCCAATCAGATTCTCAGTCATCTGTAACTCGCCCATCACGTTGACTAGTGCCGACTGGGCATTCATAAAGAGTGTCGAGTGCACAAACCGTTGAGCCTTGGCATTCTCGATCAGTCGGCGTACCTGTAACCGCTGGGCCGTTAGCAATTCAGTTTCGGCCTGACGTAATTTTTCACGTGCCGCCTCGTAGCGATAGGCCGCAATCTCGGCTAAGGCAGCCGCAATCATTGACCGGGCGCTGCCGATTTTCAAAATCATCGTCATCGTAAGGTTGAGCGTGTGTTCCGTATTTTTCTGCATGTCTACACCTTTTTTCTTTGTATTTCCTACTCTTTGACCAATCGTACACACTTGTGTTGACGGTAATCTTCATCATCGCGCCATTCCCCCAAATGACAGCAATCATGATCGACAATCAGCTTTAAAATGTCGTGCCGTTCACATGAATGCGCCGACCGTTAGATGTCTTGACACCGTTAACTTATGTCATAGTATAGCATTATTTTCAGAAAACAATTCCGATTTTTTCAATATATACATAAACTTTACAAAATGAAAACCGGGGCAATTTACGTGCATTTGTCCCGGCTTTTATATTAATATTATATTTTCACAGTGATTAATTTATCCCTGCCCGCACTACCGATCATGACACCCTTAATTAATCTAATGAGTCAGCGGCCGGACTGGTCTTTGATTCATCTCCATATTGCCAGTCACGCATTTGATTTGCCGCGGCTGCTGAAGGATAGGCGTTATTATCGAACCAGGCCCCAGCACCACTAGCATTCATTAAGACTGGAATTTGGCGGCCATCAAAATAATGATAACGCACGTATTCAAAGTTACCGGCCCCAGCAGTCTGCTCGGCCCCCATAATATGAATCCATTTTTGTCCCTCAGCTGCCGCATAAGATAGCTTCAACCCGTCGGTATCATTTTGCGTCATCGAATTAATCTTGTGATCGTACTTATTATAGTAATACCAAGTCCCCTGATAACTTTGAGGCCATTGATTAGCCTTCGCATCACGACTCATGTTCACGTTCAGCGCACTATCTGTCAGCGTCGTCGGTCGACTGCCCGTAATGATCTTGGCAAAGCCGGCTTGCAAAGCACTGTTCTGCGTGTCATGAATGATCAACTCGTCCCCGTTGGTCGTCTGAGTCACAAAGACGACTGGTCGCCGATGATGGAGGCAAAAGAAGTACGTGTTTGGATATTGTGCTTCCGCCTTACCACCCGTTGCGACGGCCACCACTTGAAATTCACTACGGTCTTCGCCGTCCTTGGACCACTTGAGATCCACTGACTGCGAGCCCCACTTGATTCGGCCTGCTAAGCTACCATTAAGCAAAGCATTGGGAAAACGAAAACCTAAATGGTCAGGAACCTTGTCATCATACGTCCCGACATAGGTCTGGCCCATCTCGCGTTGCCAAGCGGCCATAAACGTTGATAAAGCCGCTTGCTTGCCCGTATTCCACAAGGTTGCCTCAGCCGGTGATGAAGAATCACTGCTAGCGGTACTTTTTTGGCTAGCAGCCTGCTTTGCCGCTACCTTGGTTGACGTTGCTTTTTGACTCGTCTTGGGCGCTGACGACTTGGGCGACGTCGTGCATCCCGCTAATAATAAACTTCCTAATAATAATCCGACCCACACTTTTTTCATGTTGCTCCTCACCGGTCCCGTACCGGTATCCCCCTATTCAATAATTACTTTTATGGTACCAAAAAAAGTCGGCATTGTGCTGGGCGTTACAATATAAATCTTCACCCATCTCACTTACCGACTATGGCTATTTACTTAATCGTGATATTTAACGTCCCTAAATGTGTAATCTGACCGCACAGTTGATCGCCGGCTTGCAAAAAGACTTGGGGATTGCGACCAACGCCGGTCCCACTAGGCGTCCCGGTAAAAATCAAATCACCTGGTTGTAACTCACAGACCGTCGACAAGTAGTGCACCAAATCCGGTACCTTGAAGATCAGTTGGCTCAACGGCGCTTGCTGCATCGTCTGACCATTGACGGTGGTCGTGATCACCTCATCGTCTAAGTTAGCTAACTCATCGACGGTCGTTAACCACGGCCCAACTGGTGCGTAATTTTCAAACGATTTACCTATTGAAAACTGTGGATTATCATTCTCGAACTGAACGGCTCGATCAGATAAGTCTTCACCAACCATCACTCCGGCCACGTGCGCCATTGCATCAGCCGTCGCGATATCGCGCCCACCCTTGCCAATCATCACGACTAGCTCGGTTTCCCAGTCGGTCTCAGGACCATGCGTCGCCACGGTCACGTTCGCTGGTGCCAGTGAACTACTAAACTTCGTAAAAATACTTGGAACCTTCGGCAGCGTAATGTGGATCTCCGCCGAATGGTCGCGGTAGTTCATCCCCACAGCAAAAATCTGTCGCGGGGCCGTGATTGGTGCCGCTAATTCTTGCGGCGCAAACGTTTCAAGCGAGCCAAGTTGCCGGTCCGCTGCTGGCATATGTAGCGCTTCCAAAACTGTCTTCGCATTTAAAACTGTTTGTCCATGCTGTTCATCCGTAATGATAAACGGTCGGTTGGCCCGCATGCCAATTTTCATATTAATCACCTCATTAATATTATTGTACACTCATCTCATGAATCATAACAATAATGATAGTTGCGTGACGGTCATTCCGGACAATCTTCATGAACGTTCAAACGCAATTACGAACTTAGTTCAGGATACTTCTTCATGTAACGCTCATCACTAAAAAAGGTACCCGCCTAATTTGCGAGTACCTTTAACCATTACGGCTGCCATTAATGTGGGCCGTCATCCTTTGGTTCTGGATGTTTCTTTTCTGGTGCTTTTTCTTGCTTGTCATTTTGTTGCCGCCACTCTTCTGTCGTTAACATGTCTTTAACGACTAATTTTAACTTAGTCACTTGATAACCAGTCATTGATTTAACGGCCTTGGCAACCTTATCCGCCACCCGTGCTAGAATCTCCTGACCATTCTTACCATAAGCTAGAATGGCCGTCAATTCGATTCCAACCGTCTGGTCATCGTCATCGGTATCAACTGAAACGCCGGTCTGCGGGCGATCCTTATCCGTAAAGCGATTGGAAATATCATCAATCAGATTTCCCTGTAAGCTCAATACCCCTTCGACTTCTTGGGCCGTGTTACTAGCAATCTTTGCCAATACCGTATCGTCAAAAACAACTTCTGGTTTTAAAGATGTCGCTGTTGCTTCCATCAAAATTCCTCCTTGTTTTGTCAAAAATCGTCTTACCAATGACTACTCTAAACGACCATGCTATTCAACTTGCCGTTTATCTGTTGATTGATCCGTATTTGGTTTGCCAGTGGCCTGATCTTGCCAATCACGCTTGCTCATGACGTCACTGACATGTACCTTAATTTCAATGACCTTCAAGCCAGTATACCGTTCAACATCTTGCTGAACACGTTGACAAATTTGATTGAAGATTTGTCGCATGTCCTTACCATATTCAACGATCATCGTCATATCTAAAGCAACTTGTTTCTTACCAACTTGGGCGTCAACCCCCTGCGTCGGGTCAGCTTCATCACGAAAGCGGTTCGTTAAATTGCTTAACATGCCGCCTTCTAGGGATAACACGCCGTCAACATTGCGTGAAGCTAGACCGGCGATTTTTTCAATCACACCGTCATCAAACGTCAATTGAGTCTGTAATTGTTGTTCTGGTTGTGCCATTGTAATTCCTCCCATTATTTAGATAAATACTCACTCAACTTCTGACTAACTGCAGCCAAATCGACGTGGACAAACCGTCCAATCGCCCAGCCGATCAGCCCTAAAACTGCGACTAATAAGACTGCCGAAAAACTGGTTAATACCCAGACGATACCTAAAAGCAGTCCAATCAGAAAACCATACTGTGCGTTACTCATCAGGACCCTCCTTTACACCACGGTTAACTTACGCTGGTGATTTGCTGGCTTAACTTGCACTACTGGTTGTTCGACCGTCAATCCCAATTGATTCTTCAAATAGTCCTGTGCCAAGGTTGCCGCCTGTTGGGCCGTGGTTTCTAACGATGCGTCAGTATTAACCATCGCATCAATCTTTACTCGTACCCGGCGACGACGCCGTAATTTCAAGTGAACCTCAGGATCAATCAGATTCAACTGATTAACGAGTCGGTACTGCAAATCACGTTCCAAAGCCCGTTGCGGAATCGTTAACTGGCCAACCTTGCCATCATACGTCAACGTGCTGACTTTAACTGGTCGAAACAAGCCGACAATTACCAATAAGATACCAACGATTCCGGCAATAATGGCAAAGACCATCAATAAGATACTCCAAACCATTGGGTAGTTAATCGTCAGATCAGCTAACCAGGACGTCAACCACGGGATCGGGTACAACTGACCCAGTTCAAAAACCGCTAATAACACCAATACAATTCCGACTAACGTCACCGTAAACTTAGCTAAGCGGCTCATCTAATCACCGCCTAACGTTTCTTACGCATGCCGAAGATTGCAGAAACGATTAATACTAAGATAATAGCGCCTAAGATTGAGGGTACCAATGCCATACCAGCTAACGAAGGTCCCCAAGTTCCAAGCAATGCTTGACCAATCCAGGCACCAACTAAACCGGCAATAATATTGCCAATGATCCCCATTGGAACGTCACGGCTGGTAATCGCACCTGCTAACGCACCAATGACACCACCAACAATTAATGACCATAGCCATCCTAACATTCTAATCACTCCTTACAGTTATATTTGAGTACATGCTTATGATAACCATAATTTAATTTTGGGACAATTAATATGCACACTGGTCGAATTGTCACTTAAAATCTGAACAATTACCATCAACGAATCCCGCCGCTTCGCAATTTAACCACAAACATAAAAAAATCAGCCTGCCAATTGTTACATCGCAAGCTGATTATTTCTATTAAATTGACTACTAATAACTGCTCTGACTTAGCTAGATTAGGCTGGTTTAGCCGGAGTCTGTTTGGCTGCCGTCAATGCTTGATTGATTACCTTGGCGTATAAAATATCACCAGCCCGAATGCCACCGAAATGTACGCCATCCGTCCCTTTGAAAACTTCTGGATGTTGCGCCGCAATCTTGCCCCAGTCGGCAACCGTAATGAACTTATACTTAGCTGGCAGACGCCGTTCCAAAACGGCCAACTTTGATGAATTCCAGTCAGCATCGGCCCGGGCATTATAAGGTGTCATCAGAATCAACTTGTGCCCCGGCTCCAAGTCATGAATGATCTTCATGGTTTGTTCTTCGTAATCATCCAGCGCGTTGGTCCCAATACAAATCACCACGTACTGCCGTAACGTATGGCTTCGCTGCTGGTTCATCATGACTTTATATGCCAGGTTCATCGTCCGATCGCCCTCCGCATCAATATTGCTGTTCGCGACGTGATCGCCCAGGTAGCTCCGCGTCCCCAGCGTGACACTGTCACCAATAATGGAAACGCCTGGTGCCTTTTCTTGGTCACCTTTAGGCGTTGCCTGCTTCTTCTTGGGCGTCACGGCCGCGAGCACAGCTTCATGAGTCGTTCCGATTTTATCAATATCTTGGTAAATCCCGCTCACCCATAAATTCTGTTCCAGTGTCGAAAGTTGCGGCGCATTTTTGACTACGACCCCGGTATTAACTGCCAACAACACTCCTGCGGTGATAACGGGTAACTGCAACTGTCGCCACGTCACTGTATGACCGAAAACGTGAGCGCGTTTGCCCGCAATCACTGGTTCTAACACGTAGTATGACAACGCGGATAGGATAATCGACAGTACCGTCGTGAGCAGCGCCGCCAACCAGTTGACCATCATGTGTGAAAAAATCACGTACAACGGCCAGTGATAGAGATACACGCTATAGCTCACATCCGCTAAGAACGTCATCCACCGCGGTTCCTTGAGGTTCGGCGTGTGGTCATGCAACAACCGGGCGCCATAGATCATGATGCCAGCGAGTACAGTAGCCAGTAACAGCCCACCCTGATACGTTTGTAGCGCATCGAACTTCATCCGGTCGCCTAAAGCAACTAACAAGATAAAACTAATAAGCATCACCGCGCCCGCAATGATCGGATTGCAGTGCGCCGTGGTCCAACGATAGATTGGCCCTTGAGCTTTGATGCCGCTCAGGACACCGATAAGCCCGCCGACAAAGAACGGAAAACAGTGGGTCAGACTTGAAAAGTAGACTGGTGAAAAGTCCTTTAAGCCGACCGCACCAAAGTACATCATGACAAAGCTTTCAATCGCAAAGGCAGTGGTCAACAGCCCTAAGCCCCAGCGAAAACGGGTCAATGCGCGCCGACCACTCGCCAACCGCCGACTAATTTTAGCGACCAACCACGCAATCAGGCCCCATAAAATATAAAAGTGCATTTCAACCGCTAATGACCACGTATGGACAAATAAGTGCGGAATAAACTTGTTTTCATAACTGCCACCCGTCGCAATTTCAAAATAATTAGTCGTAAATCCGAGAGCCGCCGCGACCTGCTTACCAATGTCGGTCACAAAATCGTGGTCAATCAAGTAAGTTAGCGGTAGCACCAATAACACCGCAATAAATAATGGTGGCACAATTCGATAAAACCGGCGACCATAGAAAGCCATTAGTTTAAAGTTATCCGAACGAGCAAACTCGTCCACCATTAATGACGTAATCAAAAACCCTGAGAAGGTAAAGAAGATGTCCACCCCGATAAAGCCACCAGTAAACTGGGTTTGGAAAAAGTGATACGTCAATACCAGCACGAGTCCCGTTATCCGTACTAAACTAAACCATTTAATCCGCATTTTCTAACTTACCGTCCCCCGTAATTTTTTTGGCATAAGTCTTGTTGCCGACCCGCAGTTTGACCACACTATTCAACGCACCCTTGCTGAAGTTGCCTTGCAAGCGCCACCCGTTCGGTGCAATGAATTCGCCTGCACCTTCAAACCGGCCATTGGTAAAATTACCCACGTAGCGCCCCTGTTTGTTAACCTGCAACGTACCCTGACCGTCAAACTTGTGCTTCAAAACGGCTCCGCTGTAGCTCATCCGTCCGTGATCCAATTGCACACTTTGCTGCTTCGCCGTTGATGGTGTTAGACTGATAACGGCAAAAGTGACAATACCGATAATCGTGATAATTTCAAAGACCATTCTGCTACTGATTTTTCCCATACCTCTATTCCTTTCACAACCTTAATTCCCCTTGTAATCAACACCACAGACTCTCCCATTCGTCTACGGGTTTACACAGACCATCTCAATCATTGCCCAAAAACAATGATTTACAAGTAATAGCACATATAAATTTGTTTAATTAAATAATTAAAACAGTTCTAATAGTTATACTAATTAATATATTACTAAATATTCAGTCTATCGGGTAGATGAAAATTACCACTTATTGATTTTTCACCATCATCTACGTCAACTTTGATAAACTCAACTAAAAATCAATCATAACTACTCTGAGACACGAAAAAGCAGTCAACTCATCGCATTTGACTGCTTTTTTAAGTAATTACTTTCATCGTTACAGCAAATCAGTTCCAGTCACCCAATTTGCCCTGAGCAACATATCAACAAAGAATTGACAATATCTCAAAGTAACCGACTCCGTCTGAGCAGTACTATGCACCCTTGCTGATGGGCAGCGCGCTACACGTATCATAGTTTGAGAATTTCATTGTCTTTTCTTCAATATACACTACATTTAAGCATGTGCTACCGACTGACCATCCAATTAGTGACCGCCTTTTGCTATTATGCTTACTCTTTTTTCATTAGCTGCTGACCATTTTGTATTGATAATACTTTTTTATCTTTAGAAAGTTTAGCAGTCGCCCCATTAGCGGTTTTGCCCTCAAAGGTTACCTCATTATCTTCCACATTAAATGTGCCGCTATATTTGTCCCTGTAAGTTTTTTTATGTCCCAACACGTCAACCGTTTTTACGACTGTTTCTTTATAGTTTTTGCCATCAAAAACGATCGTATCGGTTCCCAATTCTTCACTTGTACTTGTATACGTTCCCTGCAAACCGCGTGGCTTCAGTGCAATTATGGCAATCACAATCACTACAATACCAATAATAACGCCGATGATACTTTTCTTAGAAACTGTCATCTACTTCCTCCGTTGCTGTATATACTTATTTACCTGCATGACGATCATTCAAGCTTTCATTTTTTATTAATTCCTGGCAATTCGAACAAAACCCTCTTTAAGTTTCACATTCTCAGTCTCTCCCAGAGTAGGCGTCCCATCCCGGCTTTGATCAACGAGCACGATTGGGCTGTCATTTCTAAACGCAAAGAAATAGGTAATATGGTTAGGCAGTGGCGGCTCGGTCCCATCGTGGTTGTAAATCGCGACAACGTTGTATTCATGTGTGCCCTTACCACTGGGTGCCCAGGCAATCGAAGCCCGTTGTCCCTTGACGATGACATCCGACAAATCACGCGGATACAATAATCCGGTCGAAATGTCTAACTCATGCACGCCATCATACTTGGCATAATCCTGGTTCATTGTCTGTGACCATTGCGTCATAAATGCGTCTAACTGCTTGTTTTTGCTAGTATTCCACAGCACACCGTCTTTCTGATTAGCTGCTGTTGTTGAACTAGTGCTTGTCATATTTTGTGCAAAGACCTGCGTATAATTATTATTACTAGTCCAAACGGTAATTAAATTCTGACGGTTAGTGCTGCCAGTACCGTCAACTTGATAATCACTAGTCGTACCGGCTGGATAGAACGTCATTGCCCAATTACTACCATCATCGTTTTCAGTTGAGACACTGAATATTTTGCCATTATTACGAAGCTGGGTAACCTCATTTTTACCATCAACCGCAATACTATTTTTCGTGACGGTCAACGTGCCAGTCGTAATCTTATCTTTAGCTATCGATAATTGCCCGTTGACCTGACTAGTATCAAATTCCATACCATTACCTTTATGATAGTTCACTTTGGCAC
Organism: Lactiplantibacillus sp. C232; assembly: GCF_023806725.1. Taxonomy (NCBI): domain Bacteria; kingdom Bacillati; phylum Bacillota; class Bacilli; order Lactobacillales; family Lactobacillaceae; genus Lactiplantibacillus; species Lactiplantibacillus sp. C232. Next base: position 7,924 of record NZ_JAMSKZ010000013.1, on the reverse strand, counting down.
CAATCATCTTCCAGTCACTACCCGTCAAACTACGATAATTGCCGGTTTTAATTTCAGCCAGGTTCATACACGTTCCGGTTGCTGTTGTCTTGTTTGTTTGTGAAGATGCCGCGAGACTTTTGCGTGCTGATGAAGTCCGTTTACGCGTTGTCACACTCATTGACGAACTCGATGCGCTAGCCGGACTTTGCGCATTTTTCCCGCCGCATGCCGACAGGGTCACTAACATCACGATACTCGTGGTACTCAGCACGAATTTTTTCAAGCCATTCATCATTATTTCCGTGAATTCAACGCCGAAATCGTTGAAGAAACCGCAGCAATTCCGGAATTGACCGCCGTTGCGTGCGCATTAGCTGCAATATCTGCTTGAAGACTCTTGATTTCTTCCTGTGCTGCCAGCTGATCTTCTTGGAAATGCTGCGTTTCTAAAAGATTGAAGGCTTCTTGTAAATCCCGCGCTCGATTTTCATTCACTAACTTCCAAAGCCGTAACGCATCCCAGTAATTGTAGAATTTCTCTGGGAACCCATTGGCCTCTTGTTGATAAACTGGATTAGCCAGCTCTTGTTGTAAGCTTGCTTGATCTTTTTGAATCACCTCATTAGTTGGTGACAGATAGTGCAGATACTTGAATACGAACAACCCGATGGCAATGGCCGCACTAGTAATGACCAGGCTGGCGCCACTTTGCAACAGTAACGCCGCCACAGCCAAGATACCGAATCCAATAATCGTTTTATGGAACCGTTTCTTATCCTTAGCTAATTTATCCTGATCAGCGGCCAGCGCCTGTTGCGCACTAGCTACCCCCGCCGTAGCGCTTCGCTTATTTTTCAAAAAGTCCAAAAGTTCTTCCCTCGTCATTTGCTACTTTCCCGCTTTCTATTCCAATTTTTTATTAAATTCGCTTACGACGCTTAGTTACACCCAGTAACCCAACTAATCCAATCACCATGAGTCCTAGTACTGAAACAGTACGATCAGCCTTTTCATTCGTTTGTGGTAACGTGCTAGTTGATTTAGTGGTAGCCGCAGCCATTGCGGCTTTCCGTTGTTGCAAGGTTGTGGCCTGCTCAGCACTCAACGCGCGATGTGCCTTCAAGGTCACCGTGTCACCACCCGTTGTAGCGTGTTCAGTACCTAATGCGTACTTCGTATTCAATGTAGTACCGCCACCATTAGTCATATCATGTTCAGTATTTGTCATACTTTCCCCTTGGGCCGACTTAGACTGGCTCGTCTCCTGGTTTGTACGATCAATGGCGTCATTAAGTGCTTTAGTCTGCAATAACTGGTCTAGTTTAGCTTGCGCCGCGACCAATACTTGCTTAGCCACATCAGCAACTTGTTGTAATTGTTGGTACGTCACTGCATCACTGTCCGCAGTTGTTTGAGCAACCTTAAGCGCTTGAACCGCCTGGTCATAGGCCGCTTGCGCATCAACAACGGCTTGCTTAGCGGCTGCCAAATTAGCATCCGCATGCGTCAGTGAATCCAAATACACTTTCTTATTAGCTAACGCTTGTTGCCCAGCCTTTAGCGCAGCCTCCGCATTCGCCAACTTGACCTTAGCTTGGGCAAGTGCTTGATTAGCGGTTGCAAGTTTAACCTTAGCCGCAGTTAAGCTCGCCTGCTTTTGGGACTGAACCGCTTGCGCAGCTTTTAGCGCCGCTTTGGCATCACTCAATGCTTGCTGCTTAGTGGCATCACTTGCACTAGTTTCATCAACAGCTTTTTGAGCAGCGGCAACCGCAGCCGTTGCCGTTTTAACAGCAGCTTGAGCGTTGGTTAAGGTAGTTTGGGCATTGGCTTGTTGCTGCTTAGCGGTTGCTAAAGTAGTTTTAGCTGCAGTTAACGTATTCTGGGCCTTGGTCGTATTGGTATTTGCCGTTGCTAAAGCAGTCTTGGCGGTATTCGTAGCCGTCTTCTTAGTGGCAAGGTCGCTTTCTAATTGCTTGATTTCATTAGCGCTGACTGTTTCATTTTTAATAGCCGTCTTATCAAATTTACTTTCGTCGACCCAGTACGAAGAATCCTGAGGAACAAACGCGAAGTGAGAATCAAAATTAAGTGTTTTCCCCGGAGCACCTAGGACATTCTCACCAATACTGTCGCTAAAGGACACACCAAAATACTGGTCTTTACCATGAGCTGCAGCGCCCAAAATGCTATTAGCATGGCTCCATTCTTCGTCATTAGCCATAAATGATTGTAACGAAGTAAAAATCATTTGCTTAAAATCATCTAAGGTTAAATGCCATTCACCGAGATTAGATGTCGCTTTTGCAAGGGCAGCATCTTCATACATGTTAGCGGTTGCCTTTGAAAACAGTCCATTCTTAGCGGCAGCTCGATTAATTGCTGGAACGTCATGGGCATTTTCAACCGCTAATATCCACTGATCAGCAGTGACTTCATCAGCAATATCACCAGCAAACTTGACACTACCATTTGTAACAATGACATGTGGCGCCCCAAATTCATCCCGCATCGAATTAATTAGTTGGGCGGCGTACGTTGATAATTGGCTTAATACTTCGGGAGTCAAATCTTGGCGACCATTGATTTTGATATTCTTATCGACCGCGTTCGACTGAAATTTAAGCATCTGACTCATTGCGTCAGATGCCTTGATTAGGCGCTGAACAACGGGATCACTACTATTTAGATTGTAGCCTTCCGCGTCATTGTATGCTTTCAAAGCATTAACATACTCAGTACCTAAAGTAAAAGTTTGGGTGCTCCCCTGATGTTGGCTAGCGTCATCCAACGCCTTTTGCGCCGCAGCTTGTGCTTGTGTCGCCGTATTAATATTTTGTTGGGCAGCACTTTGGGCTTGATTAGCCTGATCAACACTCGTTTGCGCACTCGTTACTTTGGTCTGTGCATCACTAACTGCTTGACTGGCCTGCTTCGTTGCATCATTAGCCTGCTTAACATTGGTTTGCGCTTGACTTAGATCTTGTTGCGCCGTTGCCAAATTTTGTTGGGCCGTCGCGCTATCTTTGCCGTCCACAACGTCTTGGGCATGGTCGACTTGTGCTTGCGCGTTAGCAACCGTTTGATTAGCTTGCGTCGCATCAGTATTCGTTTGGTCGACTACAGTTTGGGCGCTATTCACACTATCACCAGCCTTGTCAACGTCCGTTTTAGCCGTATCAACCGTTTGCGTTAATTGCTGGTTTTGATTTTGTTGGTTAGTCACCGCGTCTTGTGCTTGGTTAATCGCATCATCAGTCGCACTATCTGCAACTTTTTGTGCCTCGGCTTCGGCGGTCTTGGCCGTACTCAAATCAGTTTGCACTTTAGTCGTTGTTGCTTGCGCAGTCGACGCTTGGCTTTTTGACTGTACCGCGGCCCCTTTAGCTGCATCAGCTGCCGTTTGCGCCTGCCCCGTCTTATCCTTGGCATTATTTACAGCAGTTTGCGCATCCTTAATGTTTGCATCAAGTTCTGATTGACTCGTCTTGGCCGTTTGCGTCTGCCCCGTTGTCGTATTATTAGTCGTTGGATTGGTCGTATCGGCTTGTGCAGTCGTTGCAGTTCCAATCGCCGTTGCGCCTGCAGCAACTAAAGCCGTTGACATCAAAGCAATTCGCGATTTTTTCATAATAATTTCCTCCAATAGTCTTACATCAACAAAACACACTATAAAAAAGAGTATTAAGAATCCTTTTCTAGCATTTATAATATCATAAAGAACGCCATTTTAGTATATCTAATGCTACTATTGTATTTTAAATACGACTGTTTTCTATAAAATGAAGTTATTATGACAATGGAATATTTTGGTGACAAATTAAAATCATTAAGAAAAGCAAAGAAGCTAACTCAAGTTGAGCTAGCGCAACAGCTCGACATTTCCAAATGGGCTATTACTTCTTATGAACAAGGAAAGACGTACCCTAGTATTGAAGTTTTAATCAAAATTTGTTCGGTTCTCGACACATCATCTGATTATTTACTTGGAATTTCTGACAAATTACCGGTTAAGATGAGTACACTCGGTTTTACGGATGAGGAGGTCCGATTGTTACTACAGTTCTTAAATCTATTTCAGCAAAACAGAACACCCATTGATAAATAATCATATCGATTGTTAATGCTTTCACTCATTTATCCATAAAAATAACCTGAGTTCCAAATATCATTGGTTTGATATTTGGAACTCAGGTTATTTTATCTGTTTACTGTTGAATAAGAATTCAACGCTATAAATTACGCATGCTTGCGTGGCTTAACTAAACCAAATAGTGCCAAACTGGCGGCAAATAATCCCACTGCCATCAAACTCGATGACTGTTTTTCATCCGTCTGTGGTAAAGCCGTGGCCTGTGCGGCAACTGGCTGTTGTTTAGCTCCCGCAACCAGCTTGGTTGTCACATCGCCATCTGAAACATCTACGCTAGTACTCGTGGCATTAATGGTACCATTACTATTCGCTACGGTTTTAGTAGCTGTCGCATGTGGTGCGGTAACACCAGTCGATTGGTCAACATTTGTTGTTTCAGCAATTCCATCAGCCGCAGCAGCCGTCGTCGTTGTAAATTTGTTAGCTTCGACGCGTGCCAAGAAGGCTTTAGTAGCCGTTAAATCACCTTGTGCAACGGCGAGATCAACTCTGGCAGCGCCGAGTACCTGCTTAAATTGTGCTAAATCGGTCTTTTTACGATCCAGTTGCGCTTTTCCAGCAGCGAGTTGCTCGTTTGCTGTATCGACTTGAGCCTGCCCCTGCGCGAGTACGGCCTTGGCAGCAGCGAGTTGTTGTTCAGCCGTAGCAATTTGGGCCTTCATGCTTGCAATCCGCGCGGGCAGGGCCGCGATTTCGGCCGCCAATCGGGCGTTTTCAGCGGTCAAATCGGCTATCAATGTCTTGGTACTGGCTAAGTTTTTAGCGGCTTGCGTGGCAGTTACTTGTGCCGCAGCCGTCTTCGCGATTGATGTCTTCAAATTACGAACGGGCGATAATTGTTGCTGTTGCGCCGTTGCTAATTGCCCTTGAGCTTGCGTCAAAGCAACATTAGCCGCTTTCAAACTAGTTGCAGCGACTTGAACTTGGGCCTGTTTAGTCGTAACAGTCGCTTGTAAGCCACTTGTCTGGTTTTGTAAAGCTTGTAAACTGGCATTTTGGTTAGCCAGCGTGGTTGCTAATGTCTTCCCGGTATTTTGTAAACCATTCAAACTAGCCGTTGCAGCAATCAACGTTGCGTTAGCCGCTGCAATCTTCTTCGGATCAGCGGGGGTCGTCTGGACGTAATTGAACGTGACAGCTGGTAAGGCCTTAGTCCCAGTAGCGGCATTCGTATGGGCATTGTCGAACAAATCAACATACTTGTCTTGCTGCGCTTCCGTCATCCCGGCATTATCGACTTCAAATGCCGCCACGTGTTTGGCCAAGTTGATGGCTACTCCGGCATCACCAGTCGAGTATATTAGGTTGACGCGGTGACCAAAGGAACCGGACTCAACGTTATTGGATTCATCATACCAACCCATCACAGCATTATAGGCCGTTTCTTGATCGCTCATGAACCATTGCGGATAAACTTGTGTTAAATTTTCTGCATAACTTGAGCCAGTATGATCCAAGCCACCGTCGACTTGGGCAGCTGCTCGCGCAATCGCATTATTTTGCAACGTCGACGTCTGTTTCAATGCTGGTTGACCATTCAGCGCCCGTAGCTGATTGATATATTCAAACATATACTGATTGATTTTATCCGCATTAGGCACATACTTGCCATTACTTGGATAGGCGACGCTGACTGTTTCGGCCCCAGTCAATTGAGATTGTGGGAATTCGGCAGCGTCATACTTATTTTGCGATTCTGTCGTGGTCGTTGGCCGTTCTGCTGCCGCTAAAGCTGCTTGAGCTGCGGTCACTTTGGCTTGCGCTGTGGAAACAGCTTGATTATTCGCATTAATTTGACTGGTCGTATTTTGAATCGCTGTCTTGGCAGAATTGATTGCCTGGGTATTTTTATTAACCGCATCTTGCGCTGATGCTACGGCCACTTTAGCTTGATTTGCTTGGGTGGCCGCTTTTTGCTGGGCGGCAGATGCTTGGTCAACCGTCGCCTGTTTAGCGGCAGTGACGGCACTGGCTGCATCGGCATCAGATTGGGCCGTGGCCTGTTCAGTTTTAGCTTGCGTCAAGGCCGTGTCAGCCGCGTCCTTAGCCGTTTGTGCTTTCTTCTCGGTAGCTGGCTGGTTGGCGATAGCGACTTTGTTGGCCGCAATTTGCTGTTGGTCAGCTGGAATTTGTGTTTCAGCTGCTGCCGTTTGCGACTTAGCAGCGTCGACTTTATTCTCAGCCTCAGCGAGGACCTGATTGTTAGCATCCAGTGTTTGTTGTGCACGGTCAACTCGGGCTTTACCAGCATCATACTGGGACTGTCCAATCGCAACTAATTGACTTTGATTAGTCACTTGCCCCTGCGCAGTCGCCACTTTAGCTTGTGTTGTATTGACTTGGTTTTGAGCCGTGACCACGTTCCCCTTGGCAGTCTGCACGTTGGCTTGATACTGTTGCTGACTAGTCGGTTTGACCGTTGCTAACTTTTCGTTAGTTGCCGTCTGAGCGCTCCCCTGCGTGGCACTCGTCTGATTCGTCGTATCGCTGTTATCAGTTGCCGTGTCGGCCTGCGCATTGTTAACACCCAATTGGGTCCCCACGAATAATGCCGCAGTGGTAATACTGGTATACAATAATTTCTTATTCATAAACTCACTCCAATAAGCTAATATAAATATCATTATAAACCAATGATGCCATAATGCTAGATGGTGTTTACACCCTTATGTCCTGATTGAACATTGGAAAGCCTTATTTAATCAGGACTATTATGAATTTTAGTCGTTGAAGAAGTCGCAAATCAGGAAGTACCATTGTTCCAATTTTACAGTATAAAGTTATTTTGATAATCAACAATTGCTAATCAAACATTACCTAGTTATCATTAATAGCCACTGTTTTCAAAAACAAACGAAACTAGGGTGGTATATTTCTATCCGATTAACGACAGTCGCTGGTATACTTTTATTCACTTGTTTCTCTATTGTAAGGCCCTTAAACTCCTAGTTGTACCTAATTCAAAAGGAGTGAGTCCTATTTTCAATCAAATCACTATCCATAACCAACATACTGAAAATTGGCTTATTATTGGCCTTTTCTGTGGGGCTTTTGTGACTGGTGCTGACGCATTTATTATTTCAGCACTACTCCCCGCTATCGCTACTAGTCTGCATGTGCCGACTAACACCGCGGCATACGGAGTCACCGTTTACGCACTATGTTATGCCATCGGTGCACCTTTATTCGGCCCATTAGGTGACCGCTTTAATAAACGTTTTTTGCTAATCAGTGGCTGTGGCATCTTCTTACTAGGAACACTACTCTGTGGATTAGCAAACTCATTGCTAACATTCTATCTTTACCGTGCCATCGCTGGCATCGGTGCAGCTTTATTTGTCCCAAACATTTGGGCTTTTATCGGTACTTACTTCAATGGTCAACGACTTAACCAAGTCATGGGCATCGTTATGTCGGCACTTTCATTATCAATTGCTACCGGTGTACCACTCGGTGCTTTACTAGCACAACTCAGTAGTTGGCATATGGCTTTCTGGGGTTCAGCCATGCTAACCTTGATTGCATTATCGATTTTAACCATTGCCATACCTTCATTACCGAGTCAGAATGCCCAGCCTGACGGTTATTTTACAAGTTTTAAAACATTAGTCCACACTCCTCACGCCATCGCTGCCCTACTGATTACATTAACTTGGATGACTGGGTTCTATGGGTAGCGTCAAGAATCTTGTGTAAATGAAATGCCTTCGTACATATAATATGTATCTAACTTAAATAAATGATGCTTCCAAGGTGTCCTGGAGTCCTTTGAACCCTCGGTGGATCCGC